>CALMRD010000096.1 GCA_937871625.1 uncultured Bacteroidales bacterium
TTTCAATAAATAACGGAATTTTAAACACGGGTAAAAGCTAAATTTGCGGGATGTTTAATACAGATGCGCCTCATATAAACGGAAAATTCCTTTACTATGCATTTATTGCAGGAGGCAATGAAATCCTTCAGCATCAGGCAGAAATAAACAGGATAAATGTTTTCCCGGTAAATGATAAAGACACCGGCACCAACCTTGCATCAACTGTCCGTTCTGTAATTGACAATATCAAACCACATAAATCATACAAGACGACAGTAAGTAATATTGCAGATGCTGCATTAATCGGAGCCAGGGGTAACTCGGGTGTTATTTTCGCCCAGTTCCTGCATGGCCTGAGCAGGGAGACCCTGAACAAACCGGTTATTACCCTTCCGGAATTCGCGGACAGCGTCAACAGATCAATACCCTACATTTACGAGGCAGTAGCCAACCCTGTCGAAGGTACAATGCTTACTGTCATCAAGGAGTGGTCTGACTTTCTCAACGCCAAAAAAGAAGCCATTCACGATTTCAAAAATGTAATTATCGATTCAATTACAGTGCTTGAGAAATCGCTGGCAGAAACCACATCGAAACTGAAAGCTCTAAACAAATCAGGGTTTGTAGATGCAGGCGCAAAAGGTTTTGTCCTGTTTATCCAGGGCATCATTGATTTCATAAAAAACCGGAACATCCGCAACATGGTTACAGAAGCGGACGAAGGACTGTCGCTTGTTCATACCGAAGAGATAAGCAGTGAGGAAATCACACACAGGTTTTGCACTGAGGCAATTATCAAAAATGTGAGCATCAGCTTTTCTGAACTGCGAAAAATATTAGGACAGAAAGGCAACTCGGTAGTTGTTGCAGGGTCGGAAAGCATGTGCCGGATTCATGTCCATACCAACCATCCGGCAGATCTTTTTCACCAGCTGAAAAATGTGGGAACCATCACTTTTCAGAAGGTTGATGATATGGTACGCCAGCAGGAGGCGGTTGTTAACCGGAAATGGAACATTGCACTTGTCACAGATTCTACCTGTGATCTGCCAAAGGAATTGATTGATTTTTACCAGGTACATGTTGTACCTATCAATCTGAATTTTGGCGATAATCATTACCTGGACAGGGTAACCATTCAACCCGATCAGTTCTACGATTTGCTTGAATCACATGCCCAATTCCCAAAAACATCTCAGATAAACGAGCAGGCTTTCACCAATTTATATTCACACCTGGCTTCGCACTACGATGCCATAATTGCAATTCATCTTACCGGTCAGTTCAGCGGAACCTATGCCAACAGTGTAAAAGCCGGCGAACGTATTTCGAAAGAATTCAACAAAACGGTTAAGGTAATCGATTCGAAAAATCTTTCAGGAGCACTGGGATTACTTGTATTAAAAACGGCACAAAACATTGAGGCCGGCCAGTCAATTGATACAATTATCAGATCACTTGAGAAGGATGTCATTCAATCAAAAATATTCGTAAGTGTTCGCGATTTAAGGTCGATGATCAGGGGAGGCAGAGTGTCAAAACCAAAAGGGATTATTGCAAGTGCACTTGGTTTAAATCCTGTTATTTCAATGGACGAAAATGGGAAATCGCTCCTTTTTGGAAAAACCTTCAGCCAGGAGGCAAGTCTGAATAAAATATACAGGCACATACAGAAGATAAGCGCCGGGAAGACAGTGTGGAACTACATGATTTTGCATGCTCATAATCCCGAAGGCGCCCGGGAGGCCGAGGCAAAGATGGTTGCGATGACCGGACTTAAACCGGTTTCAACTGTAGATATTTCTCCGGTTATCGGCATGCACGCAGGTAACGGAGCAATCGCCATTTCTTTACTGTTTAACAGTTAATATATCACCAATGATGACTCTGTTTTTGCAAGCTTCCCTGCTCATCTGGGTCCTGGTGACCCTGTTGTGGCTATGGAGCATTTTAATAAAAAACGTGAGTATAGTCGATATCTTCTGGGGTATCGGTTTTGTCGCGGTAAATGCGTTTTACCTCTTTAGTTCAGGTGAGCTGAATACCAGGAAAACAGTGATCCTGGTTTTGGTTACCGTATGGGGACTCAGGCTTGCCATCTATCTTGCCATAAGGAATATTGGTAAAGGGGAAGATTTCAGGTACCGGGAATTCAGGCGTAAATATGGTGCGGAGCGTTACTGGTGGGTCAGTTATTTTCAGACATTCCTGTTACAGGGCGCTTTGATCATGATTGTCTCATTGCCCCTGCTGGGGATCAGCATGGGTCCCCGTTCAGGAAACCTTAATCTGCTCGATTACTTCGGGATTCTCATCTGGGTGATTGGCTTTACCTTTGAGGCGGGAGGCGATTTTCAATTGTCACGTTTCAAGGGAGATCCCAATAACAAAGGAAAAGTATTGGATTCGGGCTTCTGGAAGTATACCCGCCATCCCAATTATTTTGGCGATACAGCGGTATGGTGGGCCTATGCACTTTTCAGCATCGCCGCCGGGAGTTACTGGCAAATAATCGGTTCCGTTGTAATGACTCTACTGATTATCAAAGTGTCAGGTGTCGCCCTGCTCGAAAAGACTTTAAACGAGTCGAAGCCGCAATACCGCGAATACATTCAGAGAACCAGTTCTTTTTTCCCCTGGTTTCCAAAGAAATAATCGCCATAGAGCCTCACCACGGTCCAAAGGAGCTGCGTTAAAAAAGAATTCAACCTCAGGAATCGATCCTTCTGATCTGAGCGCCAAGATCATTCAGTCTTCTGTCGAGGTGCTGATAACCCCTGTCTATCTGCTCTATATTGTGAATGATGCTTATCCCTTCCGCTCCCATGGCGGCTATAAGCAATGCCATTCCGGCACGTATATCCGGACTGTTCATAGTGATGCCCCGAAGTCGTTGCTGCCTGCCTAGCCCGACAACCGTTACACGGTGCGGATCGCACAGGATGATCCTTGCTCCCATATCAATAAGCTTATCAACAAAGAACAGCCGGCTCTCAAACATCTTCTGATGTATAAGAACACTGCCAACCGCATTGATGGCAGTAACCAGCATTACACTTATCAGATCTGGTGTCAGTCCCGGCCAGGGATGATCATAAATCGTCAGGATGGAACCGTCAAGGTTATCCTGGATCCTGTAGATATCCTGAGAAGGAATAATAATATCATTCCCCTCGATCTCAAGTTCTATTCCCAGCTGCCTGAATTTTTGCGGAATTATCCCAAGATGAGCTGTCCCGGCATCACTGATCCGCAGTGCTGATCCTGTCACTGCCGCCATCCCGATGAATGAACCTACCTCTATCATGTCAGGCAGGATACTGTGATTACATCCCTTGAGATTACCTACACCGCGTATCTTCAGTAAATTCGATTTTATGCCGCTTATATCTGCCCCCATGTTGTTGAGCATAAGACAGAGCTGCTGGATATATGGCTCGCAGGCCGCATTGTATATTATTGTCTCTCCTTCAGCCTGAACTGCCGCAAGGATAAGATTTGCCGTTGCTGTGACGGAAGGCTCGTCAAGCAGGATGTCAGCTCCTTTGAGCCTTTTAGTGGTGAGACTGAAATTCTCATTGACCGGATCAAATTCAACCTCGCAACCAAGTTGTTCAAATCCGATTATGTGAGTATCCATCCTTCTCCTTCCGATTTTGTCGCCTCCCGGCCTGGGTATCACTGCCCTTTTAAACCTGGCAAGCATTGGTCCGGCAAGCATCACCGATCCTCTCAGCATATTGGCTTTGCGCAACACCTCCTTATCACTCAGTCGGTCAGGATCTACCATCCCGGCCGAGAAAGAATATGTGTCATCATTAATACGTTCGACATCCACTCCCAGGTCTGCAAGTATCTCTATTAGCAGCCTCACATCAATTATGTCAGGTACATTTGAAATAACAACCCTGTCAGGTGTGAGCAGCACGGCACAGAGAACCTGCAGCGCCTCATTCTTTGCTCCCTGCGGCGTGATTACACCGTCAAGCCTGTTACCGCCTGTTACCTCAAACGATTTCATTTCTGTTTCTGTTAAAGATTATCTGAAGAACAAATCTATGAAGTTATGTTATTGCTGAAAGCTATTTTTGCAATACAATTGCTATAATGATCAGAATAGAGAAAAATACCAGCCTGCTACCTTATAATACTTTTGGTGTTGATGTAAATGCAGCATACCTTTTTCATTTGCGTGAGCCTGAAGAGCTGAAAGAACTGGCAGCCCATCCTGATTTTTGTGATCTGTTGACAGAGCCAAATACACTGTTGATAATGGGCCAGGGAAGCAATATACTGTTTACC
>CALMRD010000097.1 GCA_937871625.1 uncultured Bacteroidales bacterium
GTATTTGATATTATGTTTGTCAAGGAGTTCAGGAATCTCGGCGTTATGAGGTTCAGAAAGCGGTACGAAAAAATGGTCATCCCTGTGTTTGATTATAACGTCAATAAGGTCCTGAAACTTTGCTTTGCCATGAAATATCTTCCGCTTCCGGTAAACAATATATTTCTGCAGATAGAATGCCACATTTTCCGTGATACAAAAATATTTCATGGTATCAGGGACACAAATTCTGAGCTCGCTGCAAACCCTGAAGAGATGATCGATGCCTGTTTTGCTTGTGAAGATTACCGCATTAAAATCAAGTATATTGATCTTCTGCTGGCGGAAATCCTTGGATGAAACACCTTCAACTTCAACAAAAGGTTTGAAATCAATTTTCAGATTGTATTTTTTTGCCAGATCGAAATATGGGGATTTCGGATTATTGGGTTCTGGCTGTGATACTAAAATCTTCCTTATTTTCAATTTTTTACTGATTTGGTTTCACTTTCAGAATAACACTTCCCTGTTTAAACAAGGCCTTTGAAGTATTTCAACAATATCAGAACGGGTAAAATTTCCAGCGCACAAAGGTACAAAATCAAATATAAAATTGAAATATTCCTCTTCATAAAAATGAAAAGCAACCTGGTAACGCGATATAAATAAAAGATAACCAATACAATAGTCCCGCAAATAAAATAAACCTCAGGGGGCAGGAAAACAGTATAAACCAGTAATGTCACAAGAATAAACAATGAAACTGCACTTAACCTGTACGATTTATATACAGTCATCAGATATTCACTGAATGCCTCGTTATGCCCGCTGAGACTGCCTGTAACAATGCAGATAAGATGACGCGAAGTAACAGAAAAAACCACGGTTGCCAGCGATATCAGGAGGAACAAAAAAGGAGCTATATTTTCGGGGATGAAGTCATAATATGCAGCAGCACAATATGCAAAAAGACCAATGACAAGGAAAGAGACAAAGTTCAGGATTGTCGATTGCCAAAAAAACAGGGATCCCGTATCGCGTGATGAGGGTTCATTTATTCCGCGGAACAGAAAGAATCTTGAAAGCTCCGTGAAGATGCTTCTTGTTGTTTTTCTGACAAAAAGATAGAGAAGCACAGATAAGAATACCAGGGCAGTTATCCAGTCGTAGTGGAGATTATTTTCGGGCAGTTTGCTGCCCTCCTTAAGTGGTTTTATTATTGTCAGATCCAGATCACCCTGAACCGGAGCAATTTTTTCTGCAAGCCCAAAAGGAAACTGTCCCTGCGGATAAGGCTTCATGTTTCTGAAAATACTGCCGGGATCAGAAAAAGTAAAGCCTTTATTAGTGTTCCTGGAGCTGACCGAAATGGTATCGGATATTGTAATTTCGGTGGTTGCAGGTGCCGGGTCCACTATTTTAACTACTGAATCAGCATACCTGATATGAGCCGGTACTTTATCAAGCTTCCGGAATATTGAATCCGGAAGAAGCTTATCAGTATTTATCCGGATAACAAGCTGCGGCTTAATTGTATCCTGTGTGGTGAAGCCTGTTACCATAATCATTTTGCGGTATAGACCACAAAAGTAATGATTATTAAAATTACAGTTGTTGTTTTAAATAAATCAGAATGATCAGAAATAATCATTCGTCGTACCGGAGATATCAGCAAGTATATTATTTGCCAGCCTGCTTGCCCCGATCCTGAAAAGGGTGTTGTTCAGCCATTCGTCGCCCAGGCAATGTTTAACTATGTGATAATATGTTAATGCATCGGATGTGGTCACAATACCTCCGGCAGCTTTAAACCCTACCCTTATTCCGGTTTCGGTGTACAAATTCAGTATTGCCCGGCACATTACAAATGCGGCCTCGGGAGTTGCCGAAACGGTTATTTTTCCCGTTGATGTCTTTATGAAATCAGCACCGGCATCCATTGCGATCATTGATGCTTTGAAAATCTGCTCATAATCTCCCAGCAGGCCCGATTCGACGATCACCTTGAGGCGTTTTTCTCCAATAGCCTCCCTGATTTCGAGGATTTCATTGGCAACAGCTGCAAAATCATTTCCGAGAAAAGAACCCACAGGCAATACAATGTCAATTTCATCGGCCCCGGCCTCAACTGCCATTTTACATTCAGTCACCTTAATGCTCCTGAATGTCTGGGAAGAGGGAAATGCTCCCGCCACTGAGGCTATTTTTACACTCTTTACAGTAAGTTTTTCCTTAACAACAGTGACAAAATTGGGATATACACATATTGCAGCTACGTTCGGAATATTTGAAAATCTGCCCGAAAAGCTGTTTACCTTTCCTGTCAGGTGCAGGATATGACTTTTACTATCGGTTGTATTCAGGCTTGTCAGGTCGACCGAGTTGAGGATTCTCATCAGCAGATGTTTATGCGGAGTCTCTGATGCAGTTGAACTGACCATTTTCAGGCCTTTCCTGATCTCGGCTTCTGAAGGGCACTGTTTAATGAGTTTCTGATACAGCTTTGTCATTTAATCACCTGTTTGTTAAAACTGCTTTAAATATAGTAGAATTAATAGATCGGGTTCAATTTAATGTTTTTTGAATAGATAATTATTTTAAAATCAATTTTTATGTTATTTGTTATTCAGGTTGCTGTTTCTTGCCAGAGAAGCAAAAATAGCTATGATACAAAGAATTGAAAATATCACGAAACCTGACCTCATGGCTGACACGAGCCCCGGATAGGTCTCAGGTTCGATTGCATCCTGACCTATATAAACAGCCAGGAGCATCATGGCAATACCCATGCTGAACATCTGGCCCACCATCCTCATGGTACCTACAACTCCGGAAGCCACGCCAAGATGTTTCTTTTCCACAGAGCTCATTATGGCGTTGGAATTAGGTGAAGAAAACAAAGCAAAGCCTACACCCATAATGGCCAGTATGCTTATGATAAGAAATACCGGAGTGGCGGCATTTACAAAACAAAGCATTATTAATCCTGTTGAAGTAAGCCCCATCCCAATTGATGCTATGACACCGGGATTATATCTGTCGGACAATCTTCCCGCCAGGGGTGACAACAGGGTCATCATTACTGGCTGGGATATCATAATAAAGCCTGCTGTTTGAGCATCAAATCCCTTGATATACTGCAGATAGAGACTCATAAAGAATCCTGTGGCGGAAGTCGCCGAATAATGTATAAGTGCAGCTATTCCTGAAAAGGCAAAAATCCTGTTACGAAGGATCAACCTGATGTCAAAAACCGGATTTTCGATTCCTTTTTCAAAGAACAGG
>CALMRD010000098.1 GCA_937871625.1 uncultured Bacteroidales bacterium
TGGACGGTCCTGCCCCATGCAAGATCGGCAGCCTCCTTATTGTATCGCTCGCCGGTGTCATTGTTGAAGGCGTGCCGGGTGCCTTCATAGATAAATATCTGGTACTCAATGCCTGCCTGCTTCAGCGCCTCCTCGAATGCGGGTATGCCGGCATTGATACGTTCATCGTCGCCTGCATAGTGCGCCATGATCTTTGCCTTTATCTTCGGCACATCTTCAGCTGCCGGCGTTGAACCGTAATATGGAACGGCGGCATCGAGGTCAGGGGAGTTGACCGCCACCTGGTTGGTCATGGCACCGCCCCAGCAGAAGCCTGTACAACCCACTTTTCCCGTTGAGCGGGGATGGGTCTCGAGGTATTTGACGGCTGCAACAAAGTTCTTTATCGTCTCCTCACGGTTGAGCTGGCCGATCATCTCCCTGCCCTTATCCTGATCCTCAGGTGTTCCGCCGAGAGGGGAGATGGCATCAGGGGCCAGCGCAATGAAACCCTCCATGGCCATGCGCCTGTTGACATCCTGAATGTGGGGTACCAGTCCCCTGTTCTCATGAATGACTATCACGCCCGGAAGTTTCTCCCTGCCCTCGGGCATGGAGAGATAGGCTCTCATCTCCCCTGCAGCTACCGGATAGGTGATGAATTCATTGATGAGATTCAGGGCTCCTGACTTCTGGCGGCTGGCAGCCGCGCCGTTGCAACCGGGAAGGATTATTACCGCAGCGGCTGTGCCGCCGGTGACGACGGCAAGCTTCTTCATGAATTCCCGCCGGCTTACCCTGCCGTCACGGTATTCATCATACAGTTCATTTACCTTTTTATTCATGATAACCTGTTTTAGGGTTTCTCGTTATTTCTCACCGTCTTTGCCTTACCGGGTTTCCCACTTATGTTGCCCGGGGTCACTTTTTCGGGATTCCATTTATCGCTCTGAAGGAGGCCCTGGTCTGAAGGTTTTATCTGATGCCTTACTGCACGGGAGTCACGACTTGCGCGTCTCCTCCTTGATCCTCTGTATATGTCCCCTTCCCAGTCCCTTCACCTCGCATCCGAGCTGGAAGTAGCGCCTGATCCTGTCGTCGCTCAGTATACCGAAGCAGTCGATGATGGCAGCCGGTTGTCCGATCTTCTTCACCACCATGTCGGGATCAAGATCGAGATAGGCCGCATGCGGCACAGCGAGAATCACTGCCTCGGCACCCTTGAGTGCCTTGTCGAGGTCCTGTTCAATCCTTATCTCCTTAAGCTTCTCCTGGTTACGGAAGAACTGGGCCTTGCTCTGTCCCTCTGCCGGGTAGCTGTCCTGCTGTTCAAACTCCCACCAGTGTTCTACGTAAGGGTCATGTACCCTGATCTCGGCACCCATCTCCGCCAGCTTGCGGATGACGATCTCTGATCCGCTGTAGCGCGTGTCGCCTACATCCTCGCGGTATGCTGCTCCCAACACCAGCACGTCTGATGCCGCTATCGGCTTGCCCATGTTGCGGAGGGCGTCGCGTGTCAATTGCCCCACATGGAGTCCTCGGGTGTCATTGATATCAATAGCCATGGGAGTTATACGGAAGATGTCATCCTCAAAGCCCAGGATATGCTTGTAGGCCCATACGCCCAGTCCGCCGTCTTTGGGGAGGCAGTATCCGCCTATCCCCGGCCCGGGGAAGATCATGTTGCTGTGTGTCGGCCTCATCTTTATTGCCTTGATCACTTTGACCAGGTCGACTCCGTTGCGTTCGGCGAAGAGGCTCCATTCATCGAGGAATGCCAGGATGGTTGCGCGGTAGCTGTTCTCCACTATCTTGGCTGTCTCTGATTCAATAGGACGGTCCATTACGGTCAGAGGGAACTTTTCTGTATTGAGCACCTCGGTGAGGAACTTCACGACACGCTTTCTGGCCTCCTCGTTGATGCCGCTGCAAACCCTCCAGAAATCGCGTATGCTTGCCACATAATTGCGGCCGGGCATGACTCTCTCGTAACTGTGTGCCAGCAGCGGATCACTCTTAATGCCACGCTTCCGGAATGTCTTTTTCATTATCGGGTATGCCACCTGCTCTGTAGTACCGGGAGCGACCGTCGTCTCTATCAGAACCAGCGCTGCCGGTGGGATATGTTCGGCGATTACCGCCAGCGAAGCCTCCAGCGCCGCCATATCAGTCTGGCCCGCACGCACGTTGCCAAGCTCCTCCTTGATATAGTCGCACTGCACATCTACAACCACCACATCAGCCAGCTTAAGAACATCATAGGTATATGTCGCCATCAGCGTCTTCTTCTCATTTACGCAGCGGGCAATCATCGGATCGACCTCAGGGTCTTCGGCCTTCACGGGTGATACCCCACGGTTGAGCATCGGTATCTTCCAGAAGCTGCGGGCACTGGGACGCTGCATCCCGATGACGAACTTCGATGGCTTGCCCTTCTTGTCGACGGTATCGGCAACGATGGCTGCCATGACGGCACCCACGAAGCCGACGCCCATGACTACAACTATCTCACGGCCGTTGGCACGCTCTTTTTCAACACGCTTTTTAATGCTTTCAAACTCAGCCTTATAATCCTCCGGCTTTGGCAATGGAAACTTCTCACCGTTGGGACTTACAGAATATTTTTCGCTCATAATGATGGTTTATGGTTCATAGTTTAGAGAACTAAAAATAGTAAAAAGAATTGTTCTGACCTTCACGATCAGGAACTGTATTGACTGCCGGAAAACTTTCGGCTCCCTGCCAGCAGCTGGATGCAACACTGCTCCCTGATGTGAACCGGTGAACTCCGGAGTGTTCTCCCTCTGTTTGCATCCATCACTTCCTTAGTCCTGCATGGTCGCTGACTCGTTCTATGCTCTGTGACATCTTTTCCGTCCAACTGCTGTTAGCGGGCACAGTTTTTGTTGCAGACTGGTTGAACAACCCTCACCTCCTGACAATGAAACGCTATCTTCCAATGGTGCTGCTGTTGCTGTTCAGTTTCACGGCCACAGAACTTTATCCCCAGAAATTTTATCTAGGCGCCGGCTCAGGCATCAATGTCTCAGACCTGCACACCACAACCACCTACGGTCACTGGAAGTCCAAGCCGGGGCCTTCGGCGGGCCTCTTTGCCGGCTGGCAGATGACCCCGACGCTGGGGCTGAATGCCGGTGTCGACTATTCGACAGTCTACTATGAGTATCACAGGTATAACCAATACTATTATCCGGACGGTTTTTACCTGATGTATTCATCTATCTGGATGCCACCGTATATCAGTAAAATGGAGAGTGCAAACTACAGTTTTGTGACCCTTCCGCTGCAGCTGACAGTGACCATCCCTACAAAACCGGTGCTGACCCTGGGAATCGGGGCCTATTACTCTTTCAATGTTGACCAGGACACTGATTACGGCTGGTATTACTATCCGGATGATTCGCTGAGGAACGATTACGGATATACCTACATGATGCGACTGGACTACCCGTTGCTTGAAAATCTTGATCTGTTTGTGCGGGGGAGATACAATACCGGACGGAGGTTTCTGACCACAGTGCCGGACAGCAAGCACGGATCCACGGACCTTGCCGTCGGACTGATCTGCAGGCTGGGGAGAGCCGGTGATGCAGGCGCGGGGGCGAAAGAGGACGCTAAAGAGGACGCGGGAGAGGTCAATGAGGATATATATCTTACATGGCGGACAGGAGTAAATCTCTCATGGAACTCGGGAGACATTCTGAAGGAGAAATACTCCTCCTACGCAGGACCGTCGGCAGGCTTCATGATGAACTTCCGGATCACCGGATCAAAGACATGGTTCCGTACCGGACTGACCCTTGAACGCCAGGGATATTCAATGCGCGACTCCAGTGATCTCTATTACCTCTATCAAGACCTGGGAGTGTCCGAAGATTACGATTATTACGTTGACAGCAGGGTGAGCGTCGATTACGCGGTGATACCTCTTTTGCTCGATTTTCACTTCGGCGGGAATGAGACTTTCTCCTTCAGCACCGGCCCATATTTCGCTGCCAGGCTCAATGCCCGCTGTACCGGAACGGCAATGCACACAACGAACAGCAACGGATCCTATACGGTTGAAGAGACCACCATCCATGATGACCTA
>CALMRD010000099.1 GCA_937871625.1 uncultured Bacteroidales bacterium
GGTGCTGAATACAACTTCCTTAAAGCCAATGTCTCGAAAGGGAAGTACTATGCAGGGATTGGGTTGCGCTACGGTCTCAGTCTCTATTCTGAGGAGGCTCCCGTCATCAGGTATACCAATACCTGGGGAGAAGGGGTGTCGTCGGTTCCCCTCTCACGCCACGCCGGCCATTACCTCGAGATCACCCCGGGATTCCGCACAGAGCTCTTCCCCGGAGTCACCATCGGGTGGAACCTGTATATGAGGCTTCTGATCAGCGCAGGAGCCGGAAAGGACCTCAAACCAGTATGGATGCCTGGCTACGGAGCCGCCACAAAAGGCATGGTCACGGCAGCTGAATATTATATTTCATTCGCTATCCCCTATAAAAGGAGAAAGGTCATCATAATGCCCAAAACTGAGGATACGGAATACGACGAAGAGGGTGAACCGGTCACGACTCCCTCAGGCACACCATCAGGCTTCGGAGGAGGACGGTAATCTCTTCCTGTGACTGAAGATCAGCAGGCCCATAAAGGTAAGAAAACCGTTTACCAGAAGCATCTCAAATCCGAACTGGTAACCGTTGAACAGCTCTTCCGAGAAGATATTGAGAATATAGCAGAGGATCGGGGAACTGATGGCTATCCACGGTGTAACCCTGTCATTGACATGCAGCCTGGTGAAGAGACCAAATGTATAAAGGCCGAGCAGCGGCCCGTAGGTATAACCGGCAATGGTAAAGAGCTTATCAATTATTGCCCTGTCGTTCATCTGCCTGAAGATCAGTATGCAGATAAAGAATAGCAAAGCGAAGGAAAAATGAACTGAATATCTTATCCTCGTCTTCTTGCCGTCATCCATCTCCTTGTTCTTCTCCAGCCCGAGGAAGTCGATGCTGAAAGATGTGGTCAGGGAGGTGAGAGCACCGTCTGCACTGGGAAAGGCTGCAGATATGAGCCCAACGAGGAAGACTACCCCTGCCGCCGGACCCAGGTATTTAAAAGCTATTGTCGGGAAGAGATCGTCGGTCATGGCAACAGTCACGCCCTTCTCTGCGGCATAGAGGACCAGGAAGGCACCCAGGACCAGGAACATAAATACCACAACCACGTTTATGGAGCTGAAGGTGAACATATTCTTCTGTGCATCCTTGAGACGGCTGATGCTGAGGTTTTTCTGCATCATCTCCTGGTCAAGACCCGTCATGGTGATGGTAATGAACATGCCACTGAAGAACTGCTTTATAAAATGACGCGGATGATCCCAGTCGGTGATGACTATCCTCGAGAGGTCACTATCAAAAAGATCACCAATGAGGTTGAAGACTGGCGCCCCCAGTTCTTTGCTGATATAGTAGACAGAGAGCACCACTGCAAGCAGCATAAAGGTGGTCTGCAGGGTATCGGTCCAGATGATAGTACGGATACCACCCTTGAGAGTGTAGGCGATTATCAGAGCTATAAATATCAGCACGTTGACCCAGAAGGGAATATTCCATGCGTCAAACACAAATATCTGCAGTACATTTATTACAAGGAACATGCGCAGGGAGGCACCCAGCACCCTTGATATGATGAAGAATCCGGCTCCGGTCTTGTAAGACCAGAATCCGAACCGCTGTTCAAGGTAACCATATATTGATGTCAGCTTAAGCCTGTAATAGAGCGGCAGCAACACCATGGCTATCACAACATAACCGAAAAAGTAGCCGAAGGCCACCATCATGTATGAAAACTGTGTCTCCCCCACCCATCCGGGCACCGACATGAATGTCACGCCCGACAGGGATGCCCCGATCATGCCATAAGCAACCACAAACCAGGGTGAGACCTTGTTACCTATGTAGAACGACTGGTGATTGGCTTTACGTGCGGTGACGAAGGTCACGGCAAAGAGCATTACTGTATAGCCCAGAAAGATGAAAAATATAAGCGATGGCGTCATGGCTGGAAAAAGGTGTCTGCAAGAATAATAAAAAGTTCGGAGATAAAAGTTATCAACCTGTCAGGTTTGCAGGATTAATTTGATTTATTTTTGCCACAAAGCCCTTATATGTCAGCGAACTTCCCCTCAAAACTGCTGGAAGAGGCTGTGAATGAGTTTGCCTCTCTTCCCGGTATAGGCCGCAAGACAGCCTTCAGGCTTGTCATGCATCTGCTTCGACGCGACAGCGCGGAGGTGCGCCGTTTCGGAGAGACCGTGATGAAACTGCGCGATGAGGTCTGTTACTGCAGTGTCTGTCACGGCATCAGCGACACGCCGGTATGCGGGATCTGTGGTTCAGGATCAAGGGACAGGTCAATAATCTGCGTGGTCGAAAGCGTGCAGGATGTCATGGCGGTTGAAAATACCCGGCAGTACCGTGGGCTGTACCATGTCCTTGGAGGAATCATCTCACCGGTCGACGGCATCGGTCCGTCAGACCTCACCATCAACAGTCTTGAGGAGAGGGTGCGCGAAGGCGGAGTAGAGGAAATCATCCTCGCCCTCAGCACCACCATGGAGGGTGACACCACCAACTTTTATATCAGCAAGCGCCTTTCGGGCTACGACCTCCGTCTTACAACACTGGCCCGCGGAGTGGCTATCGGTGATGTGCTGGAATATACCGATGAGATAACCCTTGGCCAGTCGATCGTCAACCGCCAGCCCTTCACGACGCAGCAGGGACGCTCCTGACCCGCCGGCCCCCGGATTATATTAAAATTCCCGGTTGTCATTTTTTTATTCTGAAAATCTTGCTTAATTTGATAAAAATCAACAGCCGGCGCCCATGACCTTCGATAGATTTTTTTCTGGTTCATCCCAGATGATGAAAAAGTCATCCATCCGTGAAATTCTCAAGCTCACGCAGCAGCCTGATATGATTTCGTTTGCCGGAGGTCTTCCCTCTCCTGACTCATTTCCGATAGATGACATCAGGCAGATAGCCTCTGAGGTGCTTGAGGAAGACGGCAAGGCTGCTCTGCAGTACGGCACCACCGAGGGTGACATCACGCTGCGCACCCTGCTTGCCAAACGGCACAAAAATGACGGACTCGACATCTCGCCGGAAAATATTGTCATTACCACCGGCTCGCAGCAGGCACTCGACCTCTGCGGCAAGCTCTTCATTGACAAAGGTGATGTGGTCATCTGCGGGCTCCCCTCCTACCTGGGGGGACTGAATGCCTTCTCAAATTACGGAGCATACCTGAAGGGTATACCGCTTGACAATGAGGGCATGAATCCCGCACTGCTGGAAGAGACCATCATCAGCCTGAAAAATGAAGGCAGGATTATCAAGTTCATATACGTAATTCCCGATTTCCAGAACCCCGCCGGCGTGACTCTGCCCCGTTCACGGCGGCTTGAGATAATATCGGTGGCAGAGCGGCATGACCTGCTTATCGTGGAAGACAGCCCCTACCGCGAGGTGCGCTTTGAAGGCACCCCCGAACCCCTCATGTCGGCACTCGACAGATCCGGCAGGGTCATTACCCTCTTTACCTTCTCAAAGATTCTCGCCCCGGGGTTCAGACTGGCATGGGTCACCGGTCACCCGCAGATCATTGATAAGATCGTTACTGCCAAACAGTCTGCCGATCTCTGCTCACCACCGCTGATACAGAAGATTGCAGCACGGTATATCGAAAAGGGACTCCTCGACGTGAACCTCAAGAAGACTGTTGAACTCTACCGCCAGCGTCGCGATTATATGATAAGTTGCTTCAGGGAGTTCATGCCGGAGGGTGTGACATGGACCGAGCCTTCGGGTGGCATGTTCCTCTTTGTTACCCTGCCCCCTTCAATTGATGCAGCAGTGCTGCTCGAAAAGGCCATTAAGAAAAAAGTTGCCTTTGTCAGCGGATCGGTATTCCATTGCAACAACGAAGGGCATAATACGATGAGGATCAACTTCTCCTTCGCAGACAAGAATGACACCTGCGAGGGGGTCCGCAGGCTGGCCGCGACCATAAGGGAGGAGATGGACCGAGACTGAAACCTATGGAGCTCTCGGCAGTTATCGTCTCCTACAATGTCCGGGATTATCTGCGACAGGCACTGCTGTCACTGATCAGGTCCGCAGAGAGCATTCACCACGAGATAACCGTTGTCGACAACGCCTCCAGCGACGGATCGCCGGAGATGGTGAGGGATGAATTCAGCTCCGTCAGGCTTATTGTCTCCGGCACAAATGAGGGTTACGCGGCAGCATGCAACAGGGGCATCAGGGTCTCCTCTGGAGATTTCATCCTGATACTCAATCCAGATACCATGGTTGACCCTGACGCATTGATAAATGCCCTCGCCTTCATGCATGGCCACCCCGATGCCGGAGCTGCCGGTGCCAGGATGACCGACGGCGACGGAAAGTATCTTCCGGAGTCCAAAAGAGGATTTCCCTCACCAATGACATCACTCTTCAGGTTCAGCGGCCTTGGCAGGCTCTTCCCGCGTTCTCCCCTGTTTAACGCCTACTACCTGGGACACCTGCCGGATAACAAGAGATGCAGGGCCGATATCCTCACCGGCGCCTTCATGCTCATTCGCAGAAAGGCTCTTGATGAAGCAGGACTCTTTGACACTGACTTCTTTATGTACGGTGAAGATATCGATATGAGCTGGCGGATCAGGAAGGCGGGGTGGTTCAACTACTACCTGCCTGATGTACATATCGTTCATTATAAGGGCAGAAGCCCCTTCGGGGAGAGAGAGAGCAGGGTTAGACATTTCTACGGAGCCATGAAAATATTTGCCGTCAAACACCTCGGTCGCGGATGGCACATGCCCGTCAAAGCTGCCGTGACACTGATTGAAAAATCGAAATTAGTGCTGCTGCGCACGGCATGGTTGATTAAAAAGTGACCTCTGTTGTTAAAAAGGAATCTTTCGCCTCACGGCTGTTTCAATATTTCACTTATATTAGTCTCTTTAAGAAAACCAATTATCTGAATGAGAAGGGCTAAACATCTCCTCTTCCTTATATGCATAATGTATGCAGTCTCCGTGGCAGGCCAGTCGAGGGCAGATCTCCGCGAAATGTTCGTCTCAGCAGAGGGAGATCTGCTGTTTGAGGATTATGCCGAAGCCCTGCCAAAATATCTGAGCCTCCTCCAGATCTACCCGGAGAATTACAACCTCTATTTCAGGATAGGGCAGTGCTATCTTCATACTGCCGGAGAAAAGGACAAGGCCATTCCCTTCCTTGAGACCGCATCACAGAATATTGACCCGGAATACCGTCGCGGCAAGCTGCGGGAGACAGGAGCCCCGTATGATGTACTCTATTTCCTGGCAAATGCCTACAGGATCAGCAATGAATTTGACAGGGCGGTTGAGACCTATGAGCTGTTCCTCAGGGAAGTTGATACTGAGGTGTATGACACCTCCCTGGTAAGGTTTCAGATAGAGACCTGCCACAACGCCAGGAAGATGATGCGCAAGCCTGCCTACATAGTGGAGAAGAACCTTGGCAACGCCGTCAACAGCCGGTTCTCTGAAATCAATCCCGTGATATCATCAGATGAAAAGACCCTCCTCTTCACCCGCGAACTCCCATTCTATGACGCTATCTTCTGGTCAGTAAAGACCAACGGCAACTGGTCTGAACCGGTCAACCTCACCCCTCAGCTGGGTATCGACCAGGATTATTATACCTCATCTGTCTCCCATGATGGTAAGACACTCCTGCTTTACAGGACAGACACCTATGACGGGAACATTTACGAGAGCACTCTCAGCGGCGACACCTGGAGCCCTGTCAGGAAGCTGAACGGTAATATCAACACAAAATTTTGGGAGTCGCATGCCGTCATGACCCGGGACGGCAGGAAGATATTCTTCACCAGCAACCGCAGGGAGAGCCTCGGCGGCCTTGACATCTTCATGGCCGAACGTGACAGCACGGGCGACTGGGGTACGGCGGTGAACCTCGGGGCTGTCATCAACACCCCATATAACGAAGATACTCCATTCCTTGCCAACAACGACCGCACACTCTTTTTCAGCTCACGGGGCCACTATAACATGGGAGGATATGACATCTTCCGCTCAGACCTTGATGATAACGGAAAATGGGGTAAACCTGTCAATGTCGGCTACCCGGTCAACACGACCGATGATGACCTCTTCTTCTCACCTGCAGGGAAGGGCAACAGGGGATACCTCTCACGCTTCACCGGAGAGGGCGAGGGTCTTGGAGATATCATCAGCTGTGACATCTACTCCGAACTCAATCCCCGCAACTTCATAATCATGGGAAGAGCAGGAGTAAGGAACCTGCTGGATGAGTTTCCACAGCCGGTGAAGGTCACTGCCTTCAACAGCTCTGACCTGCAGAGGATGGTGACCACCCTCACCAATCCTGCCACAGGGGTATGGTCATTCAGCCTTCCGCACGGGTCGTACCGTTTTACATATGAGTCCGACGACGCCCTGACCGTCACCATGGAGCATGAGATGCCTCTCGGGCACCCCGGTGACACCATAAGCCTTCAGCCGGTCATCCTCGAGGAGACTGACTTTTCAGCGCAGCTTATGTTGCTGGGTGACACCATCATTGATGCCATGGGGGATGAGCCCGTTGAGATAAGCCTTATCTCCGGGGAAAAGGCCCTGCTTGAGATAGAAGTGCTCTCTCCCGATTCTGTCATTACAACCGACCATCAAAGGATGGCTGACTCCGCCTTCACCTACTCCTTTGTGCCTGAGGAAGGCCGGAGCGACGTTACCTTCCGGCTCACTGACCGTTTCGGCAATGAAGCCGGCGCAGCTGTCACTGTTAACCGCAGTGACACTCCGGAAAGGAGAGAGATACCTCTATATCATGAGATACCCGTGCGACCCGCCGCAGAAAAAACGGAAGAGGAACAAGATGATGACATCGCCACCCGGGGTGTTTCCACTGGCGATACGCTTACCTACGGCGACCAGGATGCCCTGCCCGTCAGCAACGATGATGCAGGGAGTGAAAGAAAGTGCCGCCTCTGGTGGCTGCTGCCGGTAGCTGCACTCTTTATCCTGTTCCTTATCTTTCTGAGACGAAAAAAGAAAAAAAACGATAATGATCAATAGCGCAATGAAGAGCAAGAGAATTCTGATTTTTGTGTTGATACTTACGGCTGCCAGCTATGCCGGAGCACAGGACAACATAAGGTTGCAGGAAGCCTTCTACGAAGCTGAATACTTCCTGATGAGGGGCGACTACTCCGATGCGCTGCCTTACTATCAGGGCATCTATGCTGCCATGCCAGAGAACGCAAGCATCGCCTTCCGGATTGGTCTCTGCTACCTCAACATGGAGGGAAGCAAGCACCTGGCGATCGAGTATCTCGAAAATGCATCACAGAAGGTGCATGCCAAGTACCGTGAGGGATCGTTGCGACAGACTGATGCACCGTACGAAGCTATTTTCTTCCTGGGTGATGCCTACAGGATTAACTATATGTTCGAGAAGGCCAGGGATGCATATCTCAGGTACCGCGAGACCCTCCTCCCCGGTGACATTGAAAATATGCTGTTCGTTGACCAGCAGATCGCAGCCTGTTCCAACGCACCCGCTATAATGGCCACACCTGTGCGGTTCACCCTGGAACCCATTGACAACATGATCAACGACAGCAATGACAACTTCTCTCCTGTTGTATCCGCCAACGGAGAATCGATAGCTTTCATGACAGCCATGAAATTCTACGATGCGATAATGTTCTCACAGAAAGTAAAGAATGAGTGGACCCCTCCCGTGAATATCACACCGGAACTGCAATCCGACGGTGACCATTACGTATCCTACATCTCAGACAGCCGCGGGCTGATGCTGCTCTCCAGGGATGACAACATCAACAGCGACATATGGATGAGCAGGTACGACGGTGCAAGATGGGAACCGGCACAGAAACTTAAGAAGAATATCAACACCAAATACTGGGAGGCTCACGGTTACATCACCGAGGACGGCTCCACCATGATATTCTCCAGTGACAGGCCGGGTGGCTTCGGTGGACTTGACCTGTATGTTTCAAAACTTGAGAGTGACGGTGAATGGGGCACCCCGACAAATATGGGACCTGAGATCAACACTCCCTTCAACGATGACAGGCCTTTCCTCATAAATGAGGGCAAAATCCTCTTTTTTGCATCACAGGGCCATTACAACATGGGAGGCTATGATATCTTCCGCAGTGACCTTCAATATAACGGACTGTGGAGCAAACCTGTCAACCTGGGCTATCCGCTGAATACTCCTGACGACAATATCTTCTTCTGTCCCACTGACAAAGGCAGGGCAGGTTATATGTCGATGACCGGCAAACAGCCGGGAGCCGGCAAGGCGGATATTTACCTCGTCAGGCTTAAATAATACCGGGAAGAAATGCCATAATGCTCCGGAAGAGTTAATTTTGTAACCAAATCTTGACATGGGAATAAGGGGAATTGCATTTTTAATATCACTGCTGCTCCTGGCACCGCTGAGTGCACAGAAAAAGAGTGAGATAAAGGAGATCTGGCTTGAGGCGGAATCACACTACCTCTTCGGTGAATTTGAACTGGCCAACCCGCTCTATCTCATACTCAATGAAGTAATACCCGGGAATGCCAACATCAAATACAAGATTGGCAACTGCTATCTCAACATATTCGATGAGAAACCAAAGGCCATACCCTTCCTTGAAGATGCCGTCAGAAACACCAGCTACAACTCCAGGACAGGAAAGCTGAAAGAGACTCAGGCTCCCCTTGATGCCTATTTCTCACTTGGCAATGCCTACCGAATCACCAACAGGCTTGACAGCGCCATCAACACCTACCGCTTCTTCAAACAGCTGGTCTCTGAGACAGGTGACATGGAGAACCAGGATTTCATCAACCAGCAGATACAGGCCTGCAATCTTGCCACCGCACAGATAAACAACCCCGTAAGGGTGCTGATACAGCCGCTCAAAGAGTACATTAACCAGGGCTCTGTCAATGAGCGTCCGGTGATCAGCTTCGACGGCAACGTGATGGCATATACTGAACGGCGCGGCCTCGAGAGCGTGGTCTATGTCACACGCCGGGAGGGCAGCAGCTGGGGCACACCCAGGGATATCACCCTGGAGGCTTCCATGGGTACTGACTGTCATACCACCTCACTCAACGGCGACGGCACTGAGCTTTACCTGTTCAAGAACGATAACTATGACGGCAATATCTATGTGACGACCTTCAGCGATGGTCGATGGTCTCCCGTCACAAAACTAAACAGGAACATCAACACCAGGTTTTACGAATCACACGCCACCGTCTCTGCCGACGGCAATAAACTGTGGTTCACCTCGAACCGCGAAGGCAGCCTCGGTGAACTCGACCTCTGGATGTCGGAGAAGGATGCCACCGGCGAGTGGGGCATCCCTGTCAACCTGGGCAGCAGTGTCAATACGCCCTATAACGAGGAGACACCATTCATCTCCAGAGACGGGCTGACACTAACCTTCAGCTCGGAAGGCCACGGCTCCATTGGCGGGTATGATATCTTCCTGTCAACATCATCGGCCGGAGAGTGGGGGAAACCTGTCAACCTGGGTTACCCGGTCAGTACAACCGATGATGATACCGGCTTCCAGCCCTTTGATGACGGAGCCTTCGGACTCCACTCCATTATGACGGGATACAAGAAGAAGGAGATAGCCCTCTTTATGTTCAATCCTCCCATGGAAGAGAAAGCAGACACTGTCACCATCAGCTTCGACCCCGATGATCTGCCTTATATCTCACAGGTCGACTCTGCCTCACTGATCACCAACCTGCTTTTGAGAGATGTCTCTGACAGCGATGAGGAGATCGACCCGGAGGTGCTTTATTATACCGTGCAGGTAATGGCACTCTACAACCCGGTTGACCCTGCCTATTTTGAATATGCCGAGATTTCGGTCTTCTATAACAGCGATGACCGCTTCTACCGTTATACAACCGGACGCTTCAATACCAAACGTGCTGCCTACGATGAGCTGACAAGACTGCTCAGGCTGGGATACCCCACTGATATCTTCGTGAAGAAAGTCTACAGAAATGATTCTGGAAGGTGACGGCGTCAGACTGAGGGCTGTTGAACCTGAAGACCTGGAACTGCTGTATAAATGGGAGAATGAGGAAGCCGACTGGAAGCAGAGCAACACTCTAGTCCCCTATTCAAAGTACATCCTCAAGAGGTATATCGCCAACTCCCACAAAAGCCTCTATGAGACCAGCCAGCTGCGTCTTATGATTGACAGGTCAGCTGACAGCCTCACCGTGGGAACCATTGACCTCTTCGACTTTGACCATTATCATATGCGCGCCGGAGTGGGCATACTGATCGCCGATCCCCGTGAACGCAGGAAAGGATATGCCTCGGCAGCCCTGGGTTGCATCATTGCATATGCTTTTGAAACCATAGGATTGCATCAGCTATGGTGCAATATTCTTGAAGGCAACAGTGACAGCATGAACCTGTTCAGGCGTCACGGCTTCAACCTCTGTGCCACGAAGCTTGAGTGGGTGCGTACACGGGAACGGTTCGTGACAGAATACATGTTCCAGCTGATCAATCCAGTAAAATAGCTTCGGACCCTGTCTTTCATGAGTACATGAAGCCGCAGGCGTTATCCTGCGGCTCACACCTCAATCTCTCCTCTGCGGGGGAGTGCTGCCCGCTGCCAGCATACCGCACGCAGCAGCTATATCGGCTCCGCGTGACCTTCGCACCGAGGCCCCCACACCTGATGTCACCAGCAGGTGTCTGAACTGCATCATGGTCTCTTCACCGGTACTCTCCTCACTGTCACCCGGGAGAGGATGGTATGGCAGGAGGTTGACCCTTATGCCGGTACCGTGCAGAAGCCTCCTGAGCTCTTCCAGGTGCCTGCCGCTGTCATTTTTACCCTTTATCATCACATAGGCAACGGTAAAGCGCCGGCGACGGCTGTTGTCATACTCCCGTATCAGCTCCAGCGTCTCCGTGAAAGGCCATCTCCGCTCTGCAGGAATGACCTCCGCCCGCTCGTCGGCGAAGGGCGAATGGAGGCTGAGGGTGATATTGACCTCTGTCTCATCCAGCAGCCTCCTCACCGCGGGCGTCACCCCCACGGTCGAGACGGTCACCTTGCTCCTCCCCGCGGCCACTCCCCACTCTGCCGTAAAAACCCTGCAAGCCCTGATCACCTCACCGATGTTGTCACCCGGCTCTCCCATGCCCATAAGGACTATGTGAGTGAAGGGGTCGGGGAGGCCAACAACCTGGTTGACGATCTCTCCTGCCGTGAGATCACCCCTCCAGCCGTTCCTGCCTGTGGCACAGAAGCTGCAGCCCATGCGGCAGCCAGACTGTACCGAGACGCACACCGTCATCCTCCTGCCTTCCGGCAGCCAGACAGTCTCATGAGGCAGGCCGTCAGCAGTGCCGAAAAGATACTTCACCGAACCGTCAGCTGACCTTACAGAAGAGACGGGAGGGTTTACTCCGGTGATAAACCGCTCTTCCAGTGCGGACTTAACCCTTAACGGAATATCGTCAGGCTCGCTGAACGACCGGATACCCCTCCTGTAAACCCAGTAAAGCAGTCGCCTGGCGTATCTCTCCTCTATTCCTGCGGCGGCGAGATCCATGGCCAGCATATCAGGGTCCATACCGGCAATGACCTTTTTCTCTTCCATATTTTTTTGATATGGCAAAGATATCAAATAACCTATTGTGATTTTTTTACCATCTTTACCATAGCATCTGATTCAGACATCGCTCACCAGGTCACATATGGAAGCAAAGCCTGTTAAAAACAAGTTCGGCACAGCCCCCGTCTTCTTCACGGCCATCTCCACCATCCTGGGAGCCATACTCTTCCTCAGGTTCGGGTACGCGGTAGGAACACTCGGTTTCTGGGGCGTGCTGTTGCTGGTGATCCTGGGCCATACGCTGACCATACCGACTGCCCTGGCGCTTTCCGAACTGGCAACCAACAAGCGTGTTGAGGGCGGTGGTGAGTATTTTGTCATCTCCCGGTCCTTCGGTCTCAACATAGGGGCAACGATCGGCATGGCCCTCTACCTCTCACAGGCTATCAGCGTTGCTTTCTATATCATCGCCTTTACTGAAACGTTTGAGTTCGTCTTTAACTATTTCGCCAGCTCACTCAATTTCAATCTGCCGCGTCAGGTCATCAGCCTGCCTGCCATGGCTGTGCTCGGGCTGGTGATATTGCGCAAGGGTGCCAACACAGGTGTCAAAACGCTCTACGTGGTAGTCGGCATCCTGTTCCTGGCATTAATCATGTTTTTTCTTGGAAAAACTGAATACTCCACAACGGTATCCGGAGGCCTCGGCAATCTGGAGATGCGCAACATGAAGGATTTCTTTATCGTTTTCGCCATAGTCTTTCCGGCCTTTACAGGTATGACTGCCGGTGTGGGTCTTTCGGGTGACCTGCGCAATCCGGGAAAGTCGATCCCTCTCGGCACCACGGCGGCTACTATCACCGGCATGGTGGTCTATCTCTTTGTGATCTACAAGCTGGCCATCTCGGCAAGCCCGGAGGATATGCTCAACAACCAGCTGATAATGTCGAAGATAGCTATCGGGGGAGCATTCATCATACCCCTTGGGCTGGGAGCGTCCACCATATCTTCCGCTCTGGGCTCCATCATGGTGGCACCGCGTACGTTGCAGGCACTGGCGCGCGACACCTCCTTCCCCTCCATGAAGATGAACAGATGGCTTGCGGCTTCACGCAACACTGACGGTGAGCCGGTCAACGCATCCCTCGTAACAGTCATCATAGCCTTTGTGTTCGTCGCCCTGGGAAACGTCAACGCCGTGGCAGAGATCATCTCGATGTTCTTCATGGTGACCTACGGATCGCTCTGTCTCATATCATTCCTGAACCATTTCGGATCATCACCCTCCTACCGTCCTTCATTCAAGTCGCGGTGGTATATCTCACTGGCAGGATTTGTTATCGCCCTGTTCGTGATGTTCAGGATCAACACTCCCTATGCCCTGGCATCAATCATAGTGATGGTTGCACTCTATACCTATATTAATCACTATCACCGTGAGCGTCACGGGCTGGAGTCTCTCTTTGCCAACGCCCTCTTCCAGATAAACCGCAACCTGCAGGTCTACCTGCAAAAGACAGGCAGCAAGAAAAAGGCCAAAGAGTGGAGGCCGGGAGTGATATGCATCTCCAAGGACTCATTCAAAAGGGCAAAGGCCTTCAGGCTTCTCAACTGGATCTCTTACCGCTACGGCTTCGGCACCTATCTCCACCGTATCGAAGGATACTATTCCAGGGCAACGAGCCAGCAGGCAGCAGAGGAGCTCTCCAAGCTGATAGAGATATATGACACAACACAGAATCATGTCTATGTTGACACTATCATCTCTCCCTCCTATACCTCCGCTATCGTCCAGGCCATCCAGGTGCCGGGGATATCAGGCATGGAAAACAACATGGTAATCTTTGAGTATGACAAGGAAGATCCTGATAATCTGGGTGAGATACTTGAAAACATAAGGCTCATACAGGCCGGCAACTTTGACATATGCCTGCTGGCCTCGGCAAGGAAGGAGATGCTATACCGGAACGGCATACATGTATGGATCGATTTCAATGAGCCTGAGAATGCCAGCCTTCTGATACTGCTCAGCTTCATCATATCAGGTCATCCCGACTGGCGCAGATCATCCATCAAGGTATTCGGCACCTGCAAGCCCGAACAATACGGTGAGACTCGCAGGGAGCTCTCCGAACTGGTCCTGTCCGGCAGGCTGCCGATCACGGAGAGTAATGTCGAGATAATCAAGCTTGAAAAGGGCGACTCGGTAAAAAACCTTATCAACATACGCTCTTCCACGGCAGCACTGGTTATGACAGGCTTCAGACCTGAGGGGCTGAAGCACAACGGGGAGGCTATACTCAACGGTTATGATGACACAGGCACCATCCTCTTTGTGAACTCACACAACCAAAAGGATATAATGTAAAAGAAGGCTGTCACCCCGGCGGATGACAGCCTTCTCTATGATCTCCTCTTCCCGGTTCAGGGCCCTGATATTGCGGAGGCTACCGCTTCAGTTAAAACCCTGTCCCTTTTCAGGCTGGGGTATCAGTTCAGGTCCCTGAGTGTGTTCATGCTACGATATCAGTTCAGACCCCTGTTTCTGAGCAGTGGTTCGATGTCCGGTTCGCGACCGCGGAAGTTGAGGTACATCTCTTCGGCATCCATGGTGCCCATCGGGGCAAGCACATTCTCCCTGAATGATGTGGCAGTGGCCTGGTCGAAGATACCCTTCTCCTTAAAGGCCTCGAATGCATCATGGTCAAGCACTGCAGCCCAGGTATAGACGTAGTAGCCGGCGTCGTAACCATCAATAATATGAAGGAAATAGGTACTTCTGTATCTCGGTTCGATCTCGGGGATGAGCCCTATCTTCTGCATTGCCTCCTTCTCAAACTTCTGCACGTCAACGATTGCCGGTGCCTCCAGTGAGTAGTATGCCATGTCAAGCAGCGATGCCGCCATGATCTCCACATTGTCAAAACCGGTGTTGAAGTAGCTGCTGTTCCTGATCTTATCAATGAGCTCCTGGGGTATCACCTCGCCTGTCTCATAGTGTTTGGCATACATGCCGAGCACCTCGGGCTGTGTAGCCCAGTGCTCCATTATCTGTGAGGGCAGTTCCACGATGTCCCACGCTACTGTAGTGCTGCCGTAGGCGTTGTTTGAGAAGAGCGCCTGCAGTCCGTGACCGAACTCATGGAAGAGGGTCAGCACGTCATCCATGCTCAGCAGGGCTGGCTTGCCCTCTGCCGGAGGGGTAAAGTTGCCGACGATAGTTACCACAGGGGTTATCTCCTTACCGTCGATCACCCTGTGGTCACGGTATCCACCGCACCATGCACCCTGGCGCTTGCTCTCACGGGGGAAGAAGTCCATATAGAGCACTCCCACGTGGCTGCCGTCAGCCTCTCTGACCTCGAAAGCCTGTGCATCGGGGTGCGGCAGCGGAATATCATTGATACGGGTGAAGGTGATGCCGTAAAGCTTGTTGGCCACGGCAAAAGCCCCGTCACGAGCGTTGTCAAGAGCAAAGTAAGGTCTCAGTTCTGTCTCGTCAAGGTCATACTTTGCCTTGCGCAGCTTCTCGGCATAGTACCACCAGTCGTGCGCCGCAAGCTTGAAATTACCGCCTTCGGCGTCAATGATCTGCTGCATCTCGTCACGCTCGCGCTGTGCCACCGGCAGCGCCCGGCCCAGAAGGTCGGTAAGAAGGTTGAGAACATTATCAGGCGTCTTGGCCATCCGGGTCTCCAGAACAAGGTCAGCATGGGTATCATAACCCAGCAGCTTTGCCCTCTCAGCCCTCAGCCGCACAAGGTCTGCCAGTATCTTGTTGTTATCCCTTTCGTTGCCGTTGTTGCCGCGATTGAGGTAGGCATCATACAGCTTCTTGCGCAGGTCGCGGTTATCGGCATACTGAAGGAAGGGCAGCATGCTCGGCTTCTGGGTTGTGAAGACCCACTTGCCATCCATACCCTCGGCTTTTGCCATCTCTGAAGCATTGGCAATCACCCCTTCGGGGAGACCGGCAAGGTCAGCTTCGTTGTCGATGACCAGCTTGAAATCGTTGGTCTCTCCCAGAACATTCTGGCTGAACTGCACCGTCAGCACGGAGATCTCCTGGTTCAGTTTCTTCAATGTCTCCTGGTTGGCGGAGTCAAGCAGCGCACCGTTGCGTACAAAGCTCTTGTAAAGGTTCTCAAGAAGGAAGAGCTCCTCTGCGTTAAGCTGCCCTGCTTCCCTGTTTTCATACACCGCCTTTACACGGGCAAAGAGTCCGGCGTTGAGAAGCACCTCATCACTGAAGGCTGAGATCTTGGGAGCCACCTCCATCTGAAGCTGCTCCAGCGTATCATTGGTATTAGCACTTGTCTGCGAATAGAAGACGTATGCTACCTTGTTGAGAAGCTGTCCGGCCCGGTCATAGGGGG
>CALMRD010000100.1 GCA_937871625.1 uncultured Bacteroidales bacterium
CGGGAGGATGAAGAGGAGAAGAGAAGAATCACAATCAGTAAGCTGATACCGGGTTCAGGACCAGGGCTGTGGCTTCAGCCTCCCTTCTTTTGTGATTACGGCTACAATATTACAACCGGGGAGAATGTCTTTTTCAACTTCAACTGTGTGATCCTGGATGTGATGCCGGTGCGGATTGGCAGCAGGACTCTTCTTGGTCCTAACGTCCAGATATATACAGCCACCCATCCGATGGATTACCGGGAAAGGGCTTCAGGGCTGGAATATGCAAAACCGGTTACCATAGGAGAAGATGTCTGGATTGGAGGCAGTGCAGTGATCTGCCCGGGGGTAACTATTGGTGACAGGTCTGTTATCGGAGCAGGAAGCGTGGTTACCAGGGATGTGCCCTCTGATGTCTTTGCCGCCGGCAATCCATGCAGGGAAATAAGAGACCTCAGGCAGTGATCATTGACTACATTGCGAAAGAGCAACGGGTAGTATGAACCTGAAATAATCATTAACTTTACATCTGTTACATGGTTTGGAACCTGAACCTGTGCTGTGAAATAAGCTATCTGCCTTGAAGCTGCTGATCGAAATAGTGATAATTTGTTATCTCATCTCCCTGACTGGCCTTCAGGCGCAGACATTACCCCCGATTACGGCTTACACTCCTGAAGATTACAATGCAGATAACCAGAACTGGCAGATATCTCAGTCCGAAGAGAAATTCATCTATGTAGCCAACAACAGGGGTTTGCTGGAATTCAACGGATCTGAATGGAATTTATATCCCTCACCCAATAACACGATCATCAGGTGTGTCAGGGCAATAGGTGACAGGATATATACCGGGTGCTACATGGAGTTCGGTTACTGGATCCGAAATCCCTACGGGAAAATGGAATATGTCTCACTTTTGCCACTGCTTGAAGAAAACCTCAAGGATGATGATCAGATATGGAGCATTCTTAATCTCGATGAATGGGTTGTGTTTCAGTCAAATGACAAAATCTATTTCTTCAACAGCACCACCGGCAAATTCAGGATAATTGATCCTGAAATGGACATTTACAGGGCGTACAAGATAAAGGATAACATCTGTTTTAGTATACGGAACAAGGGTATCTACCGGATGGAAAACGGTGAACCCCGGCTGCTGGTTGACGATCCTGAAGTTATCAACCAAAGAATCATAAATATCTTCGGGAGTTATGAGAATCTGATCATTCTGACACTGGAATCGGGTTTCTATAAGCTGAATGGTAACAGGGCAGAGATGTGGGATATGGAAGCCAGCCATCATATTTCTGATGGAAGGGTATTCTGCGGTCTGCAATTGTCCGACGGCAGTTTTGTTGTTGGCACCATTTCTGACGGCGTCCTTCATATCAATGCGGAAGGTCAGATTGTCTACCGGCTTGACCAGACAAACGGACTGAGCAATAACACAGCTTTATCACTCTTCGAAGACAGTGACCACAACCTGTGGATAGGTTTGGATAACGGGATCAACTGTGCCAATATAACAGCTCCCGTAAAGGTTTTTCACGACTTTGACGGACGGCTTGGTACAGTCTATACTTCTGAAGTGTTTGGTGACTACCTCTATCTGGGTACCAACCAGGGTCTGTTCTGCAAAAAGGTGAACAGCAATGATCCATTCAGGTTCATTGAGGGTACGAACGGTCAGGTATGGGATCTGTATAACTACCATGATCAGGATTTGCTGTGCGGTCATCATGTTGGCACCTATATCATCAAAGAGGATAAGGCCATTCTTATTGATGACAATCCGGGAACCTGGGCCTTCAGGGAGGTCCCCGGCAGGGATGGGTTGCTTGTCAAAGGCAACTATAACGGACTCTCAGTTTTGCACATGGTCTCCGACAGCTGGAAGCTCAGGAACAAAATAGAGGGTTTCACCAGTTCAGCAAGGTTCTTTGAGCTGGACAACCTTGGTCATATATGGGTAAGCCACGAGTATAAGGGCGTTTACAAGCTTGAAATGAACGACAGGCTGTCCGGGATAGTAGATGTAACCATGGAACCATTTCCGGCAAATCTAAAGAATTCCAGCCTGACGAAATACAATGGTGACATTCTCTATGCATGCGAAAAAGGTATCTACAGGTATAATGAGAAAACGAGCTCATTCACCTATGACAGCATACTCAGTCCACTCATTATCAACGAAGAATATGTTTCCGGAAAGCTGATAGCCGACAAAAACGGAAGGTTATGGGGTTTCTCAAAAGAGAACATATATTATGCATCCATTGACCATCTCACCAACAGACCGCAAATCCAATCATTACCTATTCCCCTTGATCTCAGGAAGGTAACACAGAGTTTCGAGAATATTGAACCAGTGAGGAATGACATTTATCTTCTGGGCACCGCCAACGGTTATCTGACCATTGATCTCCCCGGGATAGAAATGAATGCAACCTATCAGATTCACCTTAACTCGGTTACACTGCAGGACCTTGATAATAACGTCTCCTATTTCGAACCCGGGACTCCCGGTGAATTTAAGTTCAAGGGTGGCATCTTAAATATGAAATATTCAGTCCCCACCTATAATAAGTACCTGGATATTAACTACCAGTACAAACTGGAAGGGCACAGTAACCGCTGGAGTGACTGGACACCAACAGCTGTTTCACAATATGAAAATCTCAGCTTTGGCAAATATGTTTTTATGGCGAGGGCCAAAGTTGGTAATACACTAACCGATAATATTGTAACCTACAGTTTTGAGGTAGAGAGGCCATGGTTTCTGTCCAACAGGGCACTCCTGCTCTATCTGTTGATTCTGGCAATGGCCGGTCTTGCAGTTAATGCTGCTTACAAACGCCACTATATAAAGAAACTGAGAAACGAACAGCTGAAAAAGGACAAGCTGATTATGGAGTTAAGGAACGAACAGCTTGACAGGGAGATAGAATCCAAGAATCGCGAGTTGGCCCTATCGAAGATGAACATTCTTAAAAAGAATGAATTGCTTAATGAAATCAAGAATGAGTTAACCCGGAAAGACAAAAGCGATAATATCAATTCAGTTTCCAGGCTGATTGACAGGAACCTCAACAACAGAAGAGACTGGGAAATATTTGTCAGGGCCTTCAATGACGCCGATAAAGGATTCATTGACAAGCTGAAAAGTCAGCACCCCAATCTGACGCCGAACGATCTGAGGTTTTGTGTCTATCTCAGGATGAATCTCTCTTCCAAGGAGATGGCTCCTTTAATGAATATCTCTGTAAAGAGTGTCGAGACCCGCAGGTACAGGTTACGAAAACGGATGAATCTTCCACATGAAGAGAGTCTGGTAAACTATATACTGGGTCTGTGACCCCCTACAGTTTTGAAGAGTACCACTACATTGCCACTACAAAAGACCCATTGTTCAAAGTCGGGTTAAATTCAGGCTGATACGAGCCTTTGTTGAATCACTCTGATAATGGGCCTTTCCCAAGTTTTCTCCCGGAGGAAGGAGAATATCCGGATTGTATGCTTTTTGTGCAGGTAATAACTTTTTCATCAAGGCTTCTCGGTTGTAAATTGCTTTCATGTTTTAAAACACATTTAAGTCTAACCTAACCACAAGACCTATGAAATTATCATTATGTTCCAAAAGAATCGGAATATTCCTTATGATGTTCCTGTTCTTTGGGGTTTATGCAGTTAATGCACAAACTTTTACAGTCAAAGGTACGGTAGCCGATGAAACCGGCGCTCCGATGCCTGGAGTTTCCGTCCTGGTAAAGAACACCACTCGCGGTACATCCACTGACATGGAGGGCAATTTTTCCCTGTCGAACGTCAGTGCCGGTGAAACGGTAGTGTTCTCTTTCCTCGGGTACACGGATATTGAGCGGGTTATTATGGGCGATGATTTTCTGAACATCTCTCTTGTACCGGAATCCCTTGAGATAGAGCAGGTTGTCGTAACAGCTCTCGGTATCAAAAGAGAGCAGAGAGCCCTGGGCTATTCAGTACAGGAGGTTACCGGAGAGAGCCTGCAGAGTGTAGCCGGTGTGGATGTGGGAACTTCACTGACCGGAAAGGTAGCGGGTATACTGGTTCAGAACTCTACTGATTTCAACGTTGAGCCACAGATATTACTTCGTGGTTCAGATCCGATCATTGTCATTGACGGTGTACCCTACACCAACAAAAGACTGAATGATATTCCCGCCGAAGACATTGAATCGATGTCGGTACTCAAGGGTGCGACCGCTTCGGCCCTCTATGGTTTCCGCGGCCGTGACGGTGCCATCATGATAACCACCAAGAACGGGAGTACTGAAAAGATGGGTATAACTGTGGATTTCAACAGCCATACGATGTTCAATGCAGGATTCCTGGCCATACCGGAAAAGCAGAGCGTATATGGACGCGGTACCTCTTATATATATGATCTTAACTCAGATCAGTCGTGGGGACCATTCATGGACGGGTCGATCCAGACACAGTGGGACCCGATCGCGCTGGAGTTCAGGGATTATGAATATCTCCCGGTTGGCAAGGACAATTTCAAGAACTTCCTCGAGCCTGGATATATTACCAATAACAATGTCAGTGTTGGTATAAACAGGGAGAATACATCTTTCCGAAGCTCCTTTAACTGGACCCAGAACAAGGGACAGTACCCCAATTCAATGCTTGACAAATACTCCTACTCTATTGGAGGTGAAATTAACCTTGACAGGTTCAGGCTTACGTCGAACATGGCATATACCAAGAGGCAATCACCCAACCTGGGTTCAAACGGTTACACTTCCTATGATCCGATGTACACTCTCCTGATCTTTTCGTCATCTGATTTTGACATCCGTGATTACAAGGATAACTACTGGCTGAAGCCCGGGGAGGTTCAAAACAATCACTTCGGTTATAATCTGGCCACCGGTCAATACAGTGGCAAGCTTCAAAACAATCCCTATTTCAATCGCTGGGAAAGGACGAATGAGGTATCACGTGATATTTTCAATGCAGACCTCACTGCAGGATATGACATTACGGAATGGCTTACGTTTACTGCCCGTACCGGAATTGATTTCTTCGTTGAAGGTGGTAAGCTCAGGATCTCAAAGGGTTCATACACTTCAGCAGGCAACACCAGCGGGATTCCGGGCATTCCCTATCCATGGGGTGAAAGCCAGAAGGGCTCATACATGGCCGGGCAGTCGAAGGGATTCAGCATAAACAGTGACTTTATTTTGGGTGGCAGCAAATCATTCCTTGAGAAGTTTGACGTAGAATACATGGCCGGCGGGACAATCTTCTTCGAGAGAAATGACAACATTAATGCCAAGACCATGGGTGGCATATCGATACCGGGCTATTTCTCACTGAATGCCTCGGTGAACCCGGCAGCCGTGGCAGAGAGCACCTACGCACGCCAGGTTAACTCAATGTACGGTCGTCTGGCGCTGTCATGGAACAGGCTGATATACCTTGATTTCACCGGGCGTAATGACTGGGTCTCAATGATGGCCAATAATGAGGTGCCGAAGTCTGACAGGTCATATTTCTATCCCTCCGCTTCAGGTAGCATCGTTGCGTCAGAACTGCTGCCCGAATCGACCAAGAGCTGGCTTGACCTGTTAAAGGTCAGGACATCCTACACTTTAGCCAAGAGTGCGCCTGCCCCGTATACCATCAACAGTGTGTTTACGGTCACTCCCTCAACATGGAACGATCTCACCGGAGCCTCCGCCCCTGAGACAATTTACCTCAACTCATACAGTCCAAACTCGTACACCACAAGTGAGTTCGGGGTTCAGAGCATTCTTTTCAGAAACAGGATTTCCGTTGATGTGACCTATTACTCAAAGCGGATATTTGATGAACTGAAGTCGGGTCCTCTCTCTTCCGCAACCGGATACACTGGTATTATGGTTAACACTGATGAGGTGAAAGCCACCCGGGGATGGGAAGTGGCTGCCGGTGCAACGCCGGTGAAGACAAAGGATATTGAATGGACTCTCAGTGCCAACTGGACAACCTACAAGCAGATCTACCTGGAGCTTGACTCGGTCTATTCAACCAAGCAACCGTGGATAAAGCCGGGAGAACGCACTGATGCATTTACTCTCAGGGATTACCTCTATGTACCCTCAGGAGAGTATGCCGGGCAGCTTATCTGGAATAACGGCAGGGTTGTAAAGAGCACTTATACCACCCTGTATGGTTACAGTAACCCCGACTGGCTGTGGGGTCTCAGCTCCAACCTGAGATACAAAAACATCAGTTTCTACATGTCATTTGACGGTGTTGTAGGCGGGTTGATGAGCACCAGGACCGAGAGCTACATGTGGCAGGCAGGTGTGCACCCGAACTCAGTAACACCCGAGCGTGAGCTTGATGCGCTTACTCCTGGCTCCAAGAACTACCTGGGTTCGGGCGTCATGGTGGTTGGCGGATCAGTAACATATGATACCTACGGTAATATCACCAGTGATACACGTGAGTATGCACCAAACGATATTTATACCACCTACAAACAGGCAGTGACAGATTTTCATAATACAAGCGCCTGGGGTGGCAGTGCGAACCCGAAAGACGTATATGAAAGGACTTTCCTGAAGCTGCGTGAATTATCCCTGACCTATCAGGTTCCCGGGAAGGTTCTCGGCAAACTGGGCTTCATCAAGGGGGCTTCGGTCAGTTTCATCGGGCAGAACGTCCTGTTATGGGCTAAAGAGTTCAAATACTCTGACCCCGATGGTGGCAGTGAAGATTTTGCCGATCCCTCGAGGAGATATCTTGGAGGTAATATTAAACTTTCATTCTAACACAGGAGAACTATGAAAAGCATGAAATATATTCTTATAGCAGTTATCTCCCTGTTTACCGCGGTTTCCTGCGAGAATTTCGAGGAGATAAACACTGACCCGAACAAAACTAATAAGGTTACATCGGCAATGATTGCAACGCAGGTTCTGAAAGACACCTACAGGTTCTGGAACCCCAACGCGTCTGATTTCATACAGGGCAATCTCTTCAACAAGCATATTGCATACCTTGATCCCAGCCCGTACGTCTCACAGTATTACTATTCAAACTACCCTTACGGCAGTTTCGGGTCATTCACAAGGCTGACCGATATGAAATACATGATCGAGTATGCTGAAGGTGGTATAGAAGAGCCTTCGTACAGGGGGCTGTCCCTCTTCCTCAAGGCATGGTCTGGATTTAACGCTACCCTTGATATGGGGGACATCCCCTATTCGGAGACCGGTATGGCGCTTGACGGTATCACCAAACCTGTATATGACAAGCAGGCAGATGTCTTTGCCAGCGTTCTGACAGACTTTCAGCAGGCTGAGGCATATTTCGCCGAAGGGCGGAACTTCGCCGGCGACATTATGTTCGGGGGAGATCCGGCCAAATGGCGCAGATTGTGCAATGCAATGCAGCTTAAGGTAATACAGACCATGAGCAAGAAAGCCACTACTGAACAGAAGGCCAGGTTCGCGGCAATAGTGAATGCCGGCAACCTGATGACCGGCAATAATGACAACTTCAAGCTTGTATTCAGCACCAACTCCAATGCAGTATATCCCATGTGGGCCAATGGAGAAACGTTCCGGATAAAAACCGGCCCATCTGAGCTGGCAGTTGACGCTCTGAAGAATCTGAAGGACCGCAGGTTATTCTATTTTGCGGAACCTGCCCAGGCCCAGATCACAGGCGGGCTGACAGAACAGGACTGGGATGCCTATGTTGGTGCGCCCACCGAACTGGCACCTGACCAGCTTGCACTCAATAACGCCACAGGCACTTATTCATTGCTCAACAGAAGGTATGTAAAGTATATGGATAATGATCCGATGCTTTACTTCACATACTCAGAGCAATGCTTTATCATTGCCGAGGGGATTGAAGAGGGCTGGGTTACAGGTAATGCTCAGACCTGGTATGAAAACGGGGTGAAGGCCATTCTGTCATATTACAGAACCCTGCCCAATATGGCGGGAGAGGTGCATGGAATGGGAATCGACCAGGCATATATTGACGGCTACTTCACAGACGCTGCCGCCTATGCAACAGCCGGAACAAAGCAGGATCGCCTGGAGCAGATCTGGATACAGAGATGGCTTCTGGATTTCTACCAGGGCAATGGCGGTAATTATTCGCAGTTCCTGCGTACAGGTTTCCCGGTCTATCCGCTCGATCCGGCAACCAGCCTGAATCCCGAGGATGACAGTGTATATCCGAAACGCTGGATGTACCCGACTGACGAACGGACAAAAAATCCCGAGAACTATCAGAAGGCTATTGACGAACAGTACGGCGGATATGACGGCATAAACCAGGTGCCATGGTACATAAAGGACTGACAACAAAAAAGAGTGATAGATTTCTGGTTTCATTAATAGAGGTTGGTTTTTTAATTCTGATGATTGAAAGGGTTTAGATTTGTGGTTAGGGTAGAGTTGTCAGATTGTTGAAATGGTTCCCCTCTTATGGGGGACCATTTTTACTCCATTAGTTTTTACATAACAAAGTGAGAGTTATAGCATGAAATCTGCATTGAAAACAATTTCTCTTTGTCTCTTTATGGTTCTTGCAGTCGACAGTCATTCACAGGAACTGATAACCAACACCTTCAACAGGCAAACATACACCCTGAACGGCACCTGGCACTATATAATTGATCCTTACGAAACAGGTTATTACAATTACAGGTATGAGCCATATGATCAGCTGAAGCAGAGTAACAATTCCGCCTTCTATAATAATTATCATACTGATGACAGGTCAGAACTGGTGGAGTATGATTTTGACAAATCACCTACCCTGAGGGTTCCGGGCGACTGGAACTCACAGGATGATAAGCTCCTTTATTATGAGGGTACGATCTGGTACAGGCGATCTTTCGACTTCACTCCTGCCGATACAGGCAGCAGGCTGTTCATATATTTCGGTGCCGTTAACTACAGGGCTGAAGTCTACCTTAACGGTATCAAGCTGGGAAGCCATAAGGGAGGGTTTACCCCTTTCAATTTTGAGGTGACCGGACTGGTCCGGCCGGAGGACAACTACTTGGTTGTCAAGGCGGACAACAAGCGAGGACGGGAAGAGGTTCCGACTATCAACACCGACTGGTGGAATTATGGTGGTATTACCCGTGATGTGATCCTTATTGAAGAACCCTCAACATTCATCAGAGATTACCAGGTACAACTGAAGAAAGGATCAGCGGATACTATCAGCGGATACATTATTCTGGACAATGTGCTGAAGGAGGAAAAAGTCACCGTCAGTATACCGGAACTGAAAATAAAGAAGGATGTTATTGTTGCTGATGACGGCAGGACGGAGTTTGAAATCAAGGTCAGGAATATCGGCTTCTGGTCACCCGGATCACCCAGGCTCTATGATGTTGAGATTTCTACAGGATACCAGACGCTGGAAGACCAGATCGGATTCCGGACCATCACCACCAGTGGGCCGGACATTCTGCTGAATGGCCAACCTGTCTTCCTTAAAGGTATCTCGATTCATGAGGAAAACCCGTTGCGAAGGGGACGTGCCGTCAATGAAGCCGATGCCCTGCTCCTGCTGAACTGGGCAAAAGAGCTTGGGTGCAATTATGTGCGGTTGGCACACTACCCTCATAATGAACATATTGTACGGCTGGCCGACAGGATGGGGATCATGGTCTGGGAAGAAATACCGGTATACTGGACCGTCGATTTCGCAAATGAGATGACACTGCAGAATGCCAGGAACCAGCTGGCTGAGGCAATAACAAGGGACAGGAACAGAGCCTCTATTATCATATGGTCGGTGGCCAATGAAACTCCTCCCTCTGATGTCAGGAACCGGTTTCTTATCAACCTGGTAAATCACGCAAGGGCACTTGATGGTACACGCCTTGTGAGTGCTGCACTGGAGAAGCATTTCAGGGACGGGCTCAACATTGTTGACGATGAAATGGGCAATCACCTCGACATAGTGGCATTCAACCAATATACTGGCTGGTACGGAGGCTCCCTGGAGGATGCCCCGGACTCTAAATGGGATATCAAATTCAATAAGCCTGTAATAATATCAGAGTTTGGAGGAGGTGCCCTTCAGGGGTTGCATGGGACCAAAGAAGAGAGATGGACTGAGGAATACCAGGAGTACCTCTATCAGCAAAATCTTAAGATGATTGAAAGGATACCGAATATTAAAGGTACCAGCCCCTGGATACTGGCAGATTTCAGGTCGCCGAAAAGGCTGCTTCCGGATATCCAGGACGGATGGAACAGGAAAGGCGTGATATCTGACAACGGCATCAGGAAGAAGGCATTCTATATCCTTAAGCAGTTTTATGATAAAATTGAAGACAAATATGAATAGGAATCAAATCACAACTTATGCGGGGATTGTATTGCTTATCCTGACAGGATCTGTCATGCTTCTCTCCTGCCAGGAAACACAGAGGACGGCACCTAAAGGCTACAAACTTGCCTGGTCTGACGAATTTGATAATTCGGGCAGGCCCGACAGCCTGAAGTGGGTCTACGAGCTAGGTTTTATCAGGAACAATGAAAAACAGTATTACACTGATAGCCTGAAGAATGTCAGGGTAGAAAACGGTTTTCTGATAATTGAAGCCCATAAAGAGAAAACTGCCAATGAGAAGTTCGGATCGGATGAATTCAGTAAAAAGCCCTGGCTGGATTACATTGCCGCCACAGATACGGCTGAATACACTTCAGGGAGTCTTATGACCCAGGGGCTGGCTGAATGGACCTACGGCTACATCGAGGTCAGTGCCAGGCTTCCCCGGGGTGTCGGGCTCTGGCCGGCTATCTGGATGCTTGGCACCAACAGGTCGGAAGTGGGATGGCCCAAATGCGGGGAGATAGATATTATGGAGCATGTCGGTTTTGATAAAGACTCCATCTTCGGTACCGTTCATACCGGAGCATACAATCATACAAAGGGGACCCAGAAAGGGAAAAAGGTCTACATTGACGACCCCTACAACAAGTTCCACCTGTTTGCCCTGGAATGGACACCTGAGAAAATGGATTTTCTACTGGACGGGCAGGTTTACAATCACATCAAAAATGAGCATAAGACCACCGATGAGTGGCCCTTTGACCAGGATTTCTTTCTGAAGCTGAATGTGGCAATTGGCGGCGGTCTGGGAGGTCGGCACGGAATTGATGATTCGGTCTTTCCGCAAAGGATGGTAATAGACTATGTCAGGGTATACCAGCTGAAATAAACAGTCATGATAAAAAAGAGTATTCTGGTTCTTTTACTTGTGACAACCCTATCATATTCTTGCCAGGACGGGGGAAACAGGATTAGAAAAGAGGTACACAAGGGAGCTGTGGCTGAATACAAGCTGTCATGGGCAGATGAATTCGACGGCGACCAGATCAACCCTGACAACTGGTCTTTTGAAATCTGGGAGGCCGGAAAAGTAAATGGTGAATGGCAGCAATATGTAAAAAACCCGGAAAACTACAATCTCCGGGATGGCAAATTGCATATTACTGCTACACGTACAGGTAAGAATGAAAAAGGCGGGTATGCCTCAACCCGTCTGTCGAGCAGGGGAAAGAAGGAGATCACCTACGGCCGCGTTGAATTCAGGGCCAGGATGCCATCCGGAACAGGTACATGGCCTGCCCTCTGGATGCTGGGGGCAAATATCACTGAGGTGGGATGGCCATGGTGTGGTGAATTGGTTATCCTTGAGTATGTTGGTTTCCAGCCAGATACTATCCACTCTAATGTATTCACCATGCATCAGTCAGAGGTAACAGAGTGTCATCGGCTTGTTCCTCTTCCAACTGCCGAGGATGAATTTCACATCTACGGTATGACCTGGACCACCGACTCAATAACTTTTTACCTTGATGATCCTTCAAATATTGTAAACACCTATGCACCTGACATAAAAACGGCAGAGAACTGGCCTTTTGATCAACCATTCTTTTTAATCATGAATTTTGCCGTGGGAGGTAACTGGGGCGGAAAGAAGGGTGTGGATGAGACCATCTGGCCACAATCGATGATTGTTGATTATGTAAGGGTTTATCAATTGAAACCATAGTCTCCATCTCTTGAAGATATATCTGCCTGCTGGTTTGATCACAGAGCTGATCAGTCCTGCCAGCAGGCTTACGATGCAGTCCCGGGTTCACTGACCCGGGACTTTTGTTAAACGGGATAATTGTAGTATTTTAACGGTGTAAAGCAGGCCGGCGCCAGTTGACCGCGCAGTACAGCCTGCCAGTACTGAGATTGTTGATCTTATGGCAATTACAGGAGAGCTCACGACGCAGTTACATTCATATCCCTCCCTCCTCAAGGCAGCAGGGTGGATTGGCATCACATGGCCCGCCAAAGGAGAAACCCTTTGTCCTTAGAAAACCAATAAAAAAGAATAAAATGGAAAGAGAAGAAAATCTTGTCAAGGTGTATACAGGCCCCGAGCCCACGGCCCTGCTTCTGATGAAGAGGCTTGAGGAGACCGGGATCAAATCGCTGATCAAAAATGACTCCGGCCTTGGTTATATTGGAGCTGTACCTGCAGTAATCGATCTCTACATCTTTGAAGAGGACCTCGAAAAGGCCAGACCCCTGATTGAGGAGATGAATGCGAAGCAGGAGGATGAAGAAGCTGAAGAGTGATCCAATTTCAGATTGAGAGAATATGAAAACAACCTACAGATTCATGATGGCTGCTGCCATGGCAGTAATTGCCGTATCATGTAACAATTTAAAACAGCCCGCGGAAATGATACTTATTAATGCCAAAATATGGACCGGCAATGAGAAGCAGCCTTTTGCAGAGGCGATGGCTGTCTCCGGTGACACTATCCTTGCCGTAGGCAGCAAGAGGGAGGTGATGATGCACAGCTCAGGTGACGTGGCTGTCATTGACCTGGGGGGCCGGTTCGTTACCCCGGGTTTCATCGACTCGCATGTTCATCTGCTGCAGGGAGGATCAAATCTGGCCTCGGTGCAGCTGCGCGATGCCTCCACGCCGGAGGAGTTCATAAAGCGGATCGGGGAGTATGCCGCGCTGCAGAAACCGGGGACGTGGATTCTCGGGGGCGACTGGGACGGAATGGGATGGGAGAGTCTTCCCCGCAGGGAGTGGATTGACTCCGTCACCCAGGATAATCCGGTCTTTGTATCACGGCTCGACGGGCACATGGCACTGGCCAACTCGCTGGCGATGAAGCTCGCGGGTGTTGACCGCGGGGTGAAGAATGTCTCCGGCGGGACTATAGAGCGAGACGGCGGTGGTGAACCGACCGGAATATTCAAGGAGAATGCGATGGATCTCATATCTGTGAAGATCCCCGAACAGTCTGACGAAGAGGTTGACAGGGCTCTTGTGGCAGCGATGAATTACCTGGCTTCCAACGGTGTTACATCGGTTCATGGTGTTGATGCTGCCAGTTATACTGACGCTATTGACAGGGTACGGACCAGGGGTGAGCAGATCACCCGCATATATTACCTGAAGACAATAAGCAGGTGGGATGAGCTTCAGAGGCAGATTGAACGTGAGGGTAAGGGTGACAGGTGGGTCAGTACCGGCGGCGTAAAGGGATTTGTTGACGGCTCCCTGGGCTCGCACACTGCAGCATTCATTGAACCATACACTGATCTGCAGACCGATTCAGGCCTGTTTGTGAACAGCGAGGAGGATCTGTACCGCTGGATATCAGAATCCGACAAGGCAGGATTGCAGGTGGTAATACATGCCATAGGCGACAGGGCCATCAACTTCCTGCTCAACACCTATGAGAGGGTTGCTGCTGAGAACGGGGAGCGCGACAGGCGGTTCCGGATAGAGCATGCACAGCATCTTGCCCCTGCTGACATTGCAAGGTTTGCAGAGCTGAAGGTTATTGCCAGCATGCAACCGTATCATGCCATTGATGACGGAAGGTGGGCAGAGGAATATATAGGCCCTGAGCGCATGAAGACAACATATGCTTTCAGGTCGTTGCTTGACAGTGGTGCTACACTGGCTTTCGGCAGCGACTGGTATGTAGCGCCTGCAACACCCCTTGAGGGTATTTATGCTGCGATAACACGCAGGACGCTTGATGGTAAAAACCCTGACGGTTGGGTGCCGGAACAGAAGATCACCGTGGAGGAGGCGCTGAGAGCCTATACCATCGATGCTGCCTACGCCTCCTTCGAGGAGGGTATTAAGGGAACCCTAGTGCCCGGCAAGCTGGCCGACTTTGTGGTGCTTGACCGTGATATTACCGCCATTGATCCCGTGGAGATATGGGACATGAAGGTGCGGCAGACCTGGGTTGGTGGAAAGAAGGTTTTTGACCGGGCCACGGATCAATAATGCATTATTCAGTGAAAATGAAAAACCACATGTTCAGGGCTATAGCCACAGCCGGGCTGTTGCTGGCGGTCCTGAACTGTCAAAATACCAATGCTCAGATGAAGAGAGCCAGGGAATACGGGATAGAGATCGGCATACTGCATACCGGCCGGTACAATGCCATCACTGATGTGCCGGGAGTTAAGGCAGGCCATGTCACCCTTAAGGAGGGAGACTCGGTAAACACGGGGGTCACAGCCATCCTTCCACATGACGGGAACATTTTTCAGCAAAAGGTTCCCGCGGGAATATTTGTGGCAAACGGTTTCGGCAAGCTGACAGGTTACACGCAGGTGGAGGAGCTTGGCAACCTGGAGACACCGGTAGTTCTTACCAACACGTTGAGTGTGTCCACTGCCGTTGCCGCTGTGATTGAGCATACTCTCTCCCAGCCGGGCAATGAGAGGGTGATGAGCGTCAACGCCGTGGTTGGGGAGACCAATGACGGCAGGATGAATGATATCAGAGGAAGGCACATAACCACGGAGCATGTGCTCGAAGCAATAAGGAATGCCGGTGGAGGACCTGTTGCTGAGGGCAATGTAGGGGCCGGCACCGGTACCGTCTGTTTTGGTTTCAAGGGAGGGATAGGCACCTCCTCGCGTGTGCTGCCCTCAGCAAGGGGCGGTTATACCGTAGGTGTGCTTGTGCAGACGAACTACGGGGGCATCCTGCAGGTCAACGGGGTACCTGTCGGGCAGGAACTGGGGCGCTACAGCTTCAGGAACAACGTGGATGAATACAGGGAAGACGGATCTTGCATGATAGTACTTATGACCGATGCTCCGCTCACCTCCAGGAACCTGAGGAGGCTTGCCGCAAGGGCATTTGCGGGTATGATGCGTACCGGAGCTTCGGGATCGAATGGCAGCGGGGATTATATCATTGCGGTATCAACGGCAGAAGAGCTGCGTATCCCCTACTCTTCCGAATCAATGTATGAGGAGTGGCGTGAAGTGAGGAATGATGAGATGGATCTTCTCTATCAGGCTGCGGCCGAGGCAACCGAGGAGGCTATCATTAACTCACTCTTTGCCGCGGAGACTGCCAGGGCGAGAAACGGCATGACCATCCAGGCACTGCCCGTGGAGGAGACGCTGCAGATACTCCGGAAATACAACAGGTTGACGGAAAAATGAGTTCCATCCCAATAAATGCTGCCAGGAGAGTATTTGCCGTATCGGTTCTGGCTCTTACTGTCACCTTAATACCGCTGTCGGCCCAGGAACTTCCTGCAGGGCTGAGACATGACATTGACAGCCTCTACCGTGCCTTTGCCGAAGAGAATCATTTTCCGGGAATAGCGTATGGCATAATCATTGACACGAATCTGGTGCACACCGGTACCTCCGGCTTCTCGGGCCTTGCTGACAGTACTGCGGTATCAGCATCCACCGCCTTCAGGGCGGCATCAATGACGAAGAGCTTTACGGCTCTGGCGATACTCAGGCTCCGCGATGAGGGGAAGCTACGGCTTGATGATCCGGTAGACCACTGGCTTCCGGAGCTCGACAGCCTCCGCTACCTGACAGCTGATGCGCCGGTTCTGACCATACGTCACCTGCTTACCCACACCGGAGGATTTCCGCAAGATGACCCATGGGCCGACAGGCAACTGGAA
>CALMRD010000101.1 GCA_937871625.1 uncultured Bacteroidales bacterium
CGGTATCTCCTCTCCCCATTCGGTATGCTTTGAGAAATAGCTCATATTGTTGGTTGTGCCTCCCGGTATAATGCCGGCCACGGCCATATTTGCCGTCTCGGGGAAAAAGGGAACCCTGTCGGCAAACAACTCAACATTCACATCGCTGGCAACTGTGACCTCGCTCAGATGTCCGATGAGTCCGAAGCCTGTTACGTCGGTACAGGCGTGAACGGTATATTTGTGCAGTATATCCGCGGCCGTCCTGTTTAGTTCGGCCATTGAGGCAGTAACCGCAGCCATGGCCTCTTCACCCAGCAGGCCACGTTTCATGGCTGTCGTCAGGATGCCTGTGCCCACCGGCTTGGTCAGGATGATGGCATCACCTGGCCGGGCGCCAGAATTGGCCCATATCCTGTCGGGATGAACGATGCCGCTGACTGCCATCCCGTATTTGGGCTCCGGATCATCGATGGTGTGACCTCCCAGAATAGAGATGCCGGCCTCCCGGGCCTTGTCCGCAGCTCCCCTCAATATCTCCCTGAGAACCTCCATCGGCAGACGGTTCGACGGGAAACCGACTATGTTAAGGGCAAAGATCGGCCTGGCACCCATGGCATAGATGTCGCTGAGCGCGTTGGCTGCGGCTATCGCACCGAAGTCATACGGATCGTCAACAATGGGAGTGAAAAAGTCAACGGTCTGAACCAGTGCCGTGCTCTCACTGATGCTGTAGACGGCGGCATCATCTGAGTGCCTGGTGTCAATCAGGATGCCCGGATCAACTCCGGCAGGAATCTCTTTCAGGATCTTCTCCAGCTCCTGCGGCCGCAGCTTGCAGGCACAGCCCAGACCCTGGGTGTATTTCGTGAGCTTGACTTTCTCCCCGGCGGGGATCTGCTCCTGAAGATGCCCTGAAGCCTCGGGCCGCAGAGTGCTGGCAATATCGGCGATAATCTGCGATGCCCTGCCAATCTCCTCAGCAGTGGTCTTGCGTCCGACGGAGAACCGGATGGTTCCCATGGCATATTCACTCTCCAGCCCTATGGCGCTGAGAACGGGGGAGAGATCAACAGAGTCAGTGTGACAGGCCGCACCTGCTGAAGCGGCGATGCCCTTCATCTCCATCTCATTCAGAAGGATATTGGCCTCCATGTTTCTGAAACTCAGACTGAGAGTGTTGGAGAGACGTAAATCCGGATGACCGTTAAGCTGCACCTCACTGATCCTTTCTGCCAGCTGTTGGTGAAGCTGATCGCGCATCTTCCTGAAATGTGCCATGTTCTTTTCCAGATCACGACCTGCTATCTCACATGCTTTACCAAGCCCGACAATCTCAGCAACATTCTCCGTCCCCGCCCGTCTGTTCTGCTCATGGTCAGCACCGTGGATAAGCTTCTCCAGTACAATTCCGTCCCTGATGTAAAGTGCCCCGACACCCTTGGGCGCATAGAGCTTGTGACCGGCAATGGAGAGCATATCTGTTGACAGCTCCCTGACATCAACAGGATGCTTCCCGACCGACTGTGCCGCATCAGTGTGGAAGACTATACTGTGCCTGTGTGCTATGGCGGCAATCTCACCTATGGGCTCGATGGTGCCTATCTCATTATTGGCATGCATCACCGTGATCAGTATTGTATTTGGCGTGATAGCCGCCTCCAGCAGGGCCGGATCAACCAACCCGTATCTGTCTACAGGCAGGTAGGTGACTTCAAACCCCTTTCCTTCAAGATACCTGCATACCTCCGTTACCGCCGGATGCTCAACGGTGGAGGTGATGATGTGATTTCCCCTGTGACGGTTGGCAAAAGCATACCCCTTGATGGCATAGTTGTTCGACTCAGTGCCCCCGCTGGTGAAGATAATCTCTCCGGGATGACAGTTGATGAGGGAAGCAACCTGCTTCCGGGCGTTCTCAACCGCAAGCTTGGTCTCCGTACCAAAGCTGTGAGCGCTTGACGGATTGCCAAAGTGCTCATAGAGATATGGTTGAACAGCCTGTGCTACCTCCTGGTCAACAGGGGTGGTAGCATTGTAATCGAGATATATTGTCATCAGGGTTAAAAGTAAGGAGATTTTGTCCTTGCTCTGTTATTTGGCTTTTTAGGGTTATCGGAAAGATCTCAAGTGCCACACAGTTAATATAATAAGAGCCGAAAGAGTTACTTTTTGTCAGATATCTCTTTTCTGAAGGTCTCCAGACTCTTGGCAAAAGCCTCATTGAGCTGTTCAATGTTTTCCTTCATGGCCTCCTTTCTGTCATCGGCAGCCTCATTATATTCTGCTATTCTTTTATCAATCTCCTGCTTCTCCTCTCCCAGGGCGTCAAGCTTTTCCCGGAACTCTGCCTTCAACTCATCATTGAGCGAGTTGAATTCCTCCTTCGCCGCTTCCACCTGCTTGCTGGCACTCTCAGCAAACCTGTCAAACTCAGCCTTCAGGTCACCCAGCTTGTCTGCAGCGAATTCCCGGGTGACATCTACAGCCTCCTGAACCTCCTCCTGGACATCTTTTGCAGTGGGCTCTTTCTTTGACTGACCGCATGATGCAAATATCAATACTGCAACAGCAAGAAATAATTTCATGGTTGTTTTCATAAATCATGAAGTTTTTATTTTGCCTACTCTTGAGGATTTTCGGCTTTCTCCCAATAATTCAGAAATCAATGGTTTTCAGGGCAGCAACAACAAACTACATCTGAATGCTGACCGGCAAAAGCAACTGCAATATCGGTAAAATCAATGATATAATCCAATCCGTATTTACGATTCGAGATCTATGCCCGGTTCAGAACATTACGGAAGGATTGAGACCCTGTTGCCTGCGCCTCCTGATAAATCAGTTCTCATAACCATGGAGGATGTGGTTCTGACCGCATGGTAAAAGGTGGTGTGCTGCCACTATGCCCGGATTGACCTTCGTCTTCGTGATCAGACCTTCTATCTTCCCGATTTCAATCCGAATAACGATATAAGCATTGACACAGGCTTCGCCGTAGCAGCAGAGATTCATGGGTACTGCTATGGAACCGTGGAGAAACAGACAGATAGTGTCAATGACGGCGATGAGTCACACTGCAGCCCGGGAAACCGGTCAGGCTATCTGTTTTTCTTAGTGAATTCAATCAGTTCAACAGGGGCCCCGTTGTGTTCAATCATGGCCACTCTCACCTCACCACCCGGACTGTTGGGCGCAGTGATGATTTTGAAATTGTGTTTCTTGAGCTCAGCATCAAGATCCTCGACTTCAAAAGCAATATGCGGCACTCTTTGTATCAGACCATCGACCGGTGATCCCTCTTCAAATCTCATCCACTCTATGCCGAAGGGGCTGGAATCAAATCCCGAGACATAGAACCCGAATGCGGGCAGGTATTTTTCATCCGGCATCCTCACGGTAGTTGGGATACCGGTGTGATGATACTTCCATCCCCATTCACTGACAGCCATGGGAGGCTGATGATCTTCTCTTCTGTTCTTCATACTTTTACATCTGAGTCACTGCAGTATTGTCCCCGAAAACACTGCACTCTTGTTCCCGAATTTACTGCACTTCATTTTCCCGAAAACACTGTACTCTTGTTCCCAAATTTACTGCATTCAATTTCCCGAAATCACTGTACTCTTGTTCCCAAATTTACTGCATTCAATTTCCCGAAATCACTGTATTTCTTTTTCCTGATTACAGCATTTTCTATTCATTTTCATTTACAAGGTCATGAACTTTGTTGATTACA
>CALMRD010000102.1 GCA_937871625.1 uncultured Bacteroidales bacterium
ATCATCTGTCTCCAGGACGGGAAAACATCCGGAGATAAGATCATTGCCCGGACGGAAGATCATCTCCCACTTTTCTTCCCAGCTATCTTTTATACCTGCAAAAAGCGCATCAAAATCTGATGACCAGGCTGTTACATTTTCCTTTACATCCTCTTCGCCATCACCGTATGACATAAGGTATTTTATTGTTCTGGTCTCTCCCGGGTCAAGTGTTGAACTCCATGAAGCCGTTGCCCCGCTGTTCCATTTTGTCATGGTATCCGGAGGGGTAACGACGGAGAAGGAGATGACCGCATCCGTCTCGGTGTCATGTATGAGAACCCTGTTTTTCTCAGATGTCGCATGGTATTTTGAACTGCCCAGTATCTCCCTGTCACCCGGCCATTTCATCATTATCTTAACAAGCTGAGGTTTCCCGTCAACCAATTCCCAGCTAAACCCTTCACTGGCGAAGACCTCTTCCCCGAGATGATCCCGGATATTTTCGACCTCCTCATCACGTTTGGTTACCTGGCCTGACATCTTCGGGTAGGGGTACCACCACTGCCAGTCACCGCCATATTTACTGATGAAACCTATCAGGTCAAGTTCGAGGTTCAGAGCTTTGGCAACTGTATCGCTATTGGTTATATCAACCTGCCACATGACAGCATCCCTGTCAAATAGCATCCTTGTTGAACTCAGTATATCCAGTCCGTCAATGCTTCCTTTCCTGAGCCCCTGCCAGGGCTGCCAGCGCCATGTCGTTGCCTTCGGCGTCTTGCCGTTGACTCTCAGAGTGCCGGTATGATACCCGCCGGAAAAAGGAGCTGAGACAAACCAGCTTATGGAGGTCATGTCCCTGTTAAGCAGCGCCTGTCCGCGGAAATTCCTGATAGAGGGCTCCATCTCCACAGTGTCGGATGAGACCCAGACGCCTGACAGCTCTTCAAGCGAAGGAATATTGTCGCTTATGCTTCCGCTGTCCGGGGGGTTGTCATTGCAGCCTGTCACGCCGATCAGTACCAGGAAGGTCATAAGTTGTATTGTTCTTTTCATAGTCTGTGAATTTTATGTTCTAACATATGCTTTTATGGTGGCGCATTCACTCCCTTCGGATTCGCCGTGGGGCCGAATGGTATACTCCCCGACTGCGGCAGGGATAATAAAGGTTTCGGCATAATGGACGACGAAGGGCTCAAACCGTCCGCCAGGACTTTCAACGATGATCTCGCGGCCCTCGATCAGGTTCAGCACATTCACGCCACCAAATGTGTTGTGAACAACCTTTTTGGTGAACCAGTGCCTGCGTGTCTCGATGAACTCTCTTGCATGCAATCCGGTAGCCTCCTCGGTCCAGCCATCACCCTCGGCAACTTTTCTGACCTGGTTTATGAGATTGTTGCGGACATAGTCAGTGGTACGCTCCCACTGAATTACGTTTTTACCGTGCCCGATGTTGATAGGCCTCGGCCTTCCATCAAGGTCGAGACGTCCCCAGTCCCACAGCTTGAAAGTGAAGATGTAGGTCGTGGAGCTTATCTCCAGCACCAGACAGTTTTTCCCCGAGCAGTGAACGGTACCTCCCGGTATCAGGAAATGGTCATGTTTCTTTGCCGGCCACCTGTTGACATATTTGACATCGTCGAAACGAGATCCCTCATGCTGGGCCTTGCAGAGATCGTCAGTCATCGCCGTCGGACTGATGCCCTCTTTCAGTCCCAGATAGACTGAGGCATCTTCTCCGGTATCCATTATATAATAACTTTCGTCCTGCGTATAGTGCATGCCGAATTTCTCCTGAATGTACTCTGTTATTGGGTGGACCTGCAGGCTGAGGTTTCCTCCCTCCATGGTATCGAGGTAGTCGAACCTTATCGGGAACTCATCGCCGAAACGTCCATATACTGCTTCTCCCAGCAGTTCAACAGGATGAAAGAACACCAGGTTCACAGAGGGTGTCTCAAACGACCCCTCCCCGAAATCAAACATCAGGCTGTTCTCCTCAACAATGCAGTTAAAACACCAGGCATAGTTGGCAGGAGCAGGATCAAGACCCAGTTTCCCCTTCATCCATTGCCCGCCCCAAATACCCTGGTCAAAGAGGGGGACAACACTGTAAGGTGTTGTGATTCCCTTTGCCATCGCCTTATCGAAAGCTTCTGCGGTAACCATGGCAGGAGAATTCATGTCGGTGGTGTCAAGGACAAAATCCCACTTGCCTCTCAGCTTTTTCTTATGCCTGTCACAGACACGCCAGTCGACGAAGAAGCCTCGCTTGTATTGCAGCTCGAACAGTTCTTCCCTGTTGCTAAGTCCGAGATTGTCCACCCTGTTGGCCCTCATCCTGAGCTGTATCTCCCACCGCGGCATGTCAGCATAGATGATCAGGGAGGGCCTGCGTGCCACCAGCGCCGCACCGTACCCGAACACGAGGACGATCCCACGTGTTACGGAATCGATTCTGCTCATGCATGCCGCAAGCTTCTCATGACTTATGAGATCCTTAAACGTCAGACGTGTAAGATATCCGAAGATACGGTCATCAGTGACGTCAGGCCAGGTTATCCTGGAAATCTCTTCAGGGGCGAGAAGATAATCACCGCTGGTTATAACAAGTTCAGGCTTCAGCCTTTCGGTAAAAATTCCGAGCAGATCTTCACAGATAACCCCCTGGTAACAGTCAACGACAACCACTCTTTTGCCCGGGGCACCGTCATCAAGCTGCCTGAAAATTTCCCCGAATATTTTGTCCCACCCCCCTGAATAACCATAACTGAATTCACTGACGCGAACTACGGGCAGCTGGTTGAAGTTGGAATCCGGTTTGCCTTTCTCGCTAGTTGTATCCCTCATTCTGGGTCAGCTTGGGATTTAGATATCTCTCCTTCTGGGGTATGGGAAAGAGTGTGTGATAGGACTGAATATTCGCAGTTGGCTTGGCAAGCTGAACACGCTCAATGAGTTTTCCCATCCGCACCAGGTCATACCATCGATGCCCCTCCATAACAAATTCCCACTGCCTCTCCTGTAAGATGGCATCCCTGAACGACTGATAGTCCAGTCCTTCAGCCAGGTCCCCGAGGCCGGCCCTGTTACGGATGTCATTTATGGCATTATATGCAATGATGTCAGGACCATTATTGATTTCGTTGAGCGCTTCTGCGTACATAAGCACTACATCCGAATAACGGAGGTAGATGAAGTCAGCATCGGATTCACCGTTCTGCCTCCCTCCTTCAGCCTCCTGATCCCAATACTTCCTGATGTAAGGCCCTTTGAACACCTCTCCTTCAAATTCGGTGATGAAGGTTGCCGCCTTCCTCT
>CALMRD010000103.1 GCA_937871625.1 uncultured Bacteroidales bacterium
CCGCATATTTCCGTCCCACCGAGGTCGATCTGCTGATCGGCGATGCCACGAAGGCACGCACGCGCCTGGGGTGGGATCCGCGGTATGACCTGGCGGGACTGATAACAGATATGATGGAGGGGGATGTTAAGCTGGTGAAAAAGGAGGTTTACTTGAAGAGAGGTGGATTCTATACACCCAATTATTTTGAATAAATTGTCATGCAGTCATGCAGTCGTGCGGTCGTGCAGTCCAACAGGTTCTGACTGACTGTAAGACCGCAAGACCGCAGGACCGAAAGACAATGGATAAAGAAGCAAAAATATACGTTGCCGGGCACACCGGACTGGTAGGTTCGGCGATAACAGCGGCGCTCAAGAGGAAGGGTTATTCCAATATCGTTGGCCGTACGTTCGAGGAGCTCGACCTGCGTCGCCAGGAGGATACAGAGGCGTTCTTTGCCTCCGAGAAACCCGAGGCGGTCATTCTCTGCGCTGCCAAGGTGGGAGGCATCATGGCCAACAACACCCTGAGGGCCGAGTTCATCTACGAGAACATCATGATACAGTCGAACGTGGTGCATGCCGCATATCTCAACGGCGTGAAGAAGCTGGTCTTCCTCGGCAGCAGCTGCATCTACCCGCGCGACTGCCCGCAGCCGATGCGTGAGGATCACCTCCTCACCTCGCCGCTGGAGTACACCAACGAGCCCTATGCCATTGCCAAGATCGCCGGGCTGAAGATGTGCGAGGCATACAACATGCGCTACGGCACCGACTTCATAGCGGTAATGCCCACCAACCTCTACGGTCCGAATGATAATTTCAACCTGACAGGCGGACATGTGCTGCCGTCGTTGATGCGGCGGATACATCTTGGAAGATTGCTTGAGAACGAGGATATGGATGGTATCAGGGCTGACCTGAAGCGCAGACCGGTGGAGGGCTTCGATGGCAGTGAGGCAGAGGAGGAGATACTGGGGTTGCTTGAACAGCAGGGTGTTAAAGGTCTAAGGTCTGAAGGTCTCCCTCCTTCGCCAAGGCTTCGGAGGGCAGGAGGGTCTGAGGGTCCTGCGGTCCTGCGGTCTGGCAGTCGTGCTGACGTGCAGGTTAGTGTTTGGGGGACGGGAGCGCCGTTGAGGGAGTTCATGTACAGCGGCGACATGGCGGATGCTACCATCTATATCATGGAGGAGATATCGTTTAAAGATGTTATTCCTGAGGGTACGGATGAGATCCGCAATACACATATAAACATCGGCACCGGGGAGGAGATAACCATAAGGGACCTGGCGGAGATGGTGAAGGAGACGACAGGCTTCAGCGGTGAGCTGGTGTTTGATCACAGTAAGCCCGATGGCACACCGAGAAAATTCCTCGACTCATCGAAGCTGCGCTCACTGGGCTTCCGGCATAAGACATCGCTGAAAGAAGGGGTAATGAAAATGTATAATTGGTATAACGCAGATGTAAAAAGGCAATAGGCAGTAGTCAATAGGCATTAGTGGGTTTTGTGGAAAAGCAGTTAACTTTGTGGATAGATAAGGACGGATAAAAGATAAAACATGAAAAAAACAGCAGTTTATTTTATGACGGTGGTGCTGGCGCTGATGATGACCGGATGTGCAGCATCATTTATCGACAGCTCAGGCGGACGCGACGGATCGACGTTCGACAAGGCAGTGATAGTGGGATCGGTGAGGGCAGAGTACCTCTATATCGACCGCACATTCAACGGTGCCAGCATCATGACCCAGATTATGAAAGAGCATAACGGGAGACCTTATGACATCGTCACCATCCGGTCAGAAGAGGGTGTTGAGCAGGATGTCTATTTTGACATCTCGAAGTTCTACCGCAAGAAGACTTACGCGGACGATCTGGAATAAGTCTAAAGTCTAAAGTCAAAAGGTCTGAGGTCTGAAGGTCGTTGCAGGCTTTCAGACCTCAGAACTTATTCAGTTCTATCTGGAACTCTCAACGAGACGTATGAACTCCGCCCGGTAACCATCGGGGTCTGACCCGCGGGCGCCGGTGGCAAGTGTGACGACGTCGGTGAGGGTGGCGGTACCGCGGAACTTGCTGTCGCGCAATATCATACCGAAGGCTGCCACAGCGGCAGAGAAACGGTAACGGTCGGTGGTCTCACCGGCCTTTTTTATGTCCGTGCCCACCGTTTTGCTGAACAGCTTGCTGGTAAGGGCCTCGGGGTCCTTATAGCGCAGCTTGATGTTGCAGAGCTCGCGGGGGATATCCTTCCGGGATGGGCGCATGTTGCCGCCGGCTGCCTGATCGCCGTATTTCACCTCGCTGGCAGAGCCAACTCCGGTACCCTCACTGTAGTTCGCTCCTCCGGCCGTACTGTTAGCGCCACCGGCAGAAGCGCCGGCGCCGGATCCCTGGTACCGCAGCGGATCAACGGTGGGCAGTCCTGTCTCCTCCGATCCTGCCGGTACGATCTCGTAGAGGGCCGTCACTGTATGTCCTGCTCCCATCTCGCCGGCATCCTTGGTGTCATCGTTGAAATCTTTGTCGGCCAGCAGCCTGTTCTCATATCCTACCAGTCGGTAAGCCTTCACATATGCCGGGTTGAATTCGACCTGGAACTTGACATCCTTTGCGATGGTGAAGAGGGTGCCCCCGAACTCCTGCACCAGCACGCGCCGCGCCTCCTGGATGTTATCGATATAGGCGTAGTTGCCGTTGCCCTTGTCGGCGATGATCTCCATCTTGTCGTCCTTGATGTTTCCCATCCCGAATCCCAGCACGGTCATATAGACGCCCAGTCCGCGCTTCTCCTCCACCAGCTTCTCCATCGAGACGTTATCAGAAACCCCGACGTTGAAGTCGCCGTCTGTGGCAAGGATGATGCGGTTGTTTCCTCCCTTGATGAAATTCTTTTCCGCGATTTTGTACGCCAGCATCAGTCCTGCCCCGCCTGCGGTGGAGCCACCTGCCTGCAGCTTGTCGAGAGCCTGCATGATTGCCGATCTGTTGTTTCCCGGGGTCGACTCGAGGACCACGCCAGCAGCACCCGCATAGACTACGATTGCCACGCGGTCCTGCTCGCGAAGTTCACTGACGAGCAGTCCGAACGCCGACTTCAGCAGCGGGAGCTTGTTGGGTGAATCCATTGACCCCGAGACGTCAAGGAGGAAGACCAGGTTTGAGGGCGGCAGTTCAGATTTGTCGATATCCTTTCCCCTGAGTCCTATATGAAGGAGGTAGTGTTTGTTGTTCCACGGGCAGATGCCGGCCTCGGTATAGACCGAGAAGGGATGCTCGCCGGTGGCTTTCGGGTAGTCATATTTAAAGTAGTTGATCATCTCCTCGATGCGCACGGCGTCCTTGGGCACTTCCTGGCCAAGGTTGATGAATCGGCGCACGTTGGAGTAGGAGGCGTTGTCGACATCGATGGAGAAGGTGGAATATGGTTCCCTGAGCGGATCGCGATAGCCGCTTTCGCTGATGCCGGCATATGACTCGGTGTTCTGCGGGACGGGATAGGGATGTTGGTAGTATGCCGACTTATGGTGTGCGGCATAGGCGTAATCGGCTCTCCTGTCGCGCGAAGTGCCGGCCACGACGGCATAATCGGCCTCCTCCTGTGAGACTGCCACCTCAAGTGAGACTGGCACCTCGGGGTGAGATACCACGATATCGTGCGGCGGAGGCGTGTTATGGTCACCGGGATGCGCAGTATCAGGCAATGCAGCTGTTTCAGGAGCCATCTGTATATTGATGATAGTGCGGCCGGCGATCGGCTCCTCGAGCCTCTTCATACCCCTGAGGGAGAAGACC
>CALMRD010000104.1 GCA_937871625.1 uncultured Bacteroidales bacterium
CATTATCAGATCATTGCCATTGGTGATCCCGCCGTTTATGCCTCCGGCATTGTTGGTCGAGGTCTTTCCACGGGCATCAATAAATGGATCATTGTGGATTGATCCATAACTTCTGGCCGAGGCGAATCCTGCCCCGAATTCGACACCGTTGACGGCAGGGATTCCGAATGCTATCTGGCCAATGGCTGCCTCTACAGACAGGAAGGCCGGCTCGCCGAGTCCCTTTGGAACATTCTGCACGATACATTCGACCACTCCGCCGACGGTGTCATTTGTCTCTGAGGCCTTCTCTATGGCAGCAGCAATATCTGTATCACCTCCTGCCTCCCTGAGCGTGGCAGTGATGATAGCAGGAGAGAGTATCTTCCTCGCGAAATAGCCGGCCACCACCATTCCCCAGGTCAGACGGCCGGAAAAATGTCCTCCTCCCCTCATGTCGCTGAAGCCCCTGTACTTGTATCCGGCGGTAAAATCCGCATGACCGGGACGCGGTATACTCGTAAACTGCTCGTAATCGCCAGGCTTGAAGTCCTGGTTACGGGTGCAGATCACCAACGGGCTGCCGGTGGTGAAGTTGTTATATATACCGCTTATGACTTCAGGCTCATCGCTCTCCCTGCGGGTTGTCGTGCCGGGGAGAAGTCCCTTGCGGCGCGACAGGTCAGCCATGAGCTCCTCACGCCAGAAAGAGAGTCCGGCCGGACAACCATCGATGACCACTCCCACGGCAGGTCCGTGAGACTCACCAAATATTGATACTCTGAATACTGTTCCAAGTGTGTTCATCCTTCCACTGTTTAGTCATCTGTTACTTTTCTGCCATCGCGGTAAAAACTGACGAAGGCAGATATCTCGTTCAGCGGCACCTTTCTTACTACCGCCCGCCCTACTGACCGAAGCAGGACAATGTTTACTGAGCCGGCCTCAGCCTTCTTGTCGTGTGACATCATGCTGACGACATTGGAAGGCAGTTCGAGGTCAGGCAGCATGCCAGTCTTTTCAATTAACACCTCCAGCATCCTCAGTTCGGAGTGAGGCATATCTCCGGTCCATACCGAGAGCTCTGCGGCGAGGAGCATACCCTTTGTCACCGCCACCCCATGAGGAATCCTGTAATAGGTCTCGAGCACGTGCCCGAAGGTATGTCCGAAATTCAACACTCTCCGGAGACCTTTCTCGAGAGGATCGCGCCTCACCACCGAAGCCTTGATCCTTACAGCCCTGCTTATCAGGTCACCAAGGATGACAGGGTCACGTTCGTATACCTTCGTCATGGAGGAGGATATGTCAAAGAAGAGGTTGCGGTCTCTGATCACCGCATGTTTTATCAACTCCCCGAGACCTGACTGAAGCTCCTCCTCCGGCAGGGTTGAGAGCATGCGATGGTCGCAGAGTACGAACTCAGGCTGCTTGAAAGTACCTATGATATTTTTGTAATCACCAAGGTTAACAGCAGTCTTGCCTCCGGTGCTGGCATCAACCTGTGAGAGCAGGCTTGTTGAAACAAATCCGTGTCTCACGCCTCTCATGTAGATTGAGGCTGTCAGGCCTGCCAGATCACATACCACGCCTCCCCCGAAGCCGAGTATGAATGATGAGCGGTCTGCTCCTGCCTCCAGCAGCCTGCCGCACAGCTCCTCCGCTTTGCCAAGCGTCTTACTCTGTTCTCCGGGCTCAACGGTAAGCACCACCCCCGGAGGAAAGATCCTGCCGTAGAGGCCATGCACATTTGAGTCAGTGATGATAAAGAGACCTGCTGCCGGTAATAAAGGTTCTATATCCTTCATCTCACCGCCCAGCAGAAGCACTGACCTGCCCTGGGGAGTATTGATTTTAACGCGGTTCACGGTGCCTAAAAATAACAAACGAATTATCTGTTTACCATGATTTAATTCACATCAGCATGCAATTATGAAAAAAAAAGTAAAAAAATGTTACTTTCAGCCCTTAAAATGATTAAAAGGTGAAGATTGGTGACAGGTACAGGGGCGTCCTGGGTTGGTTTGCCGGGAATATGCCCGTTGCAGGGACAGAGCTCCGATACAAAGATCCCTTTCAGCTCCTTGTTGCAGTAATATTGTCAGCCCAGTGTACAGACGTGAGGGTTAACCTGATCACTCCTGCCCTGTTTGACAGCTATCCTGATGCACGGTCGATGGCAGAGGCTTCGCAGGAGCAGATCTTCGACCTGATAAAGAGCTGCTCCTATCCCAATAACAAAGCCAGGCACCTGAAAGGTATGGCTGATATGATCGTCAGCCGTTTCGGGGGCAGGGTGCCCTCGGAAAGGGATGAGCTGACGCAGCTTCCCGGTGTGGGGAGGAAGACCGCCAATGTCATTGCCTCTGTGGTATGGAACAGTCCGGTCATAGCTGTTGACACCCATGTCTTCAGGGTTGCCGGGCGCATCGGTCTTATCCCCGGAGCCAGGAATCCGCTTGATGCAGAGATGAGGCTGACAAAGGAGATACCGGCAGTGCAGAGGCCGCTGGCGCACCACTGGCTGCTGCTTCACGGACGATATGTCTGTACTGCACGCAAGCCTGCATGCGAAAGATGTGGCCTTAGAGAGTGGTGCGAATATTACAGGAAGAATGCTGCCATAGTCGGATAATAAATGAGGCTTGATAATATTTTGCAGAGAGAACCCGTTAATTTTACCGGGGTCAAACCGCCACCCGTGAATTCTGATGCCTGATACACTTACCCAGATGGAAAAACGCAAGGAGAAAACCAGGAATAGTGATTCACTGTCAGACTTTCCGGCTTCACTAAACCTTCCAGCCAATATTCCCGAACTGGCATTTAATTCCACCAACCAGCTCATCACCCTGAGCAATCTCGAGACGCAGCAGTACATCGAAGTTAACCAGGCCTTTCTTGACACCACAGGTTACACCAGGGAAGATATCATAGGTAAGACCTCCGACGATATCCAGCTCTACGTTGACCTGGTGCAGAACCGGAGGAACATGAGGCTCCTGTCGCGCATGAAGAGGGTGAGCGATATGGAGATCAGGCTGCGGATGCGCTCAGGTGAAGAACGCTCCTTTCTCTTCAGTGCCCGGACCTTCTTTGTGGGTGAGGAGGTTTTCCTGATAACCTATTACAATGACATCAGCGCTCTCAACGACGGTTATGCCAGGTCCGAATCAGAAAAGATTCAGAAAGAGATATTTGATTCGATGAACAGCTACGCCGTGATACTCAGACGCGGCGAAGAGAACGGGTTATTTATTATCGACTTTAACGGCAAGGCTGAGGAGATCGAGGAGCTTGATCGCAACGATCTGATAGGAAAAGAGATAGGTGAGACTCCCCTTGCCGGCAAAAAGCCTTTCATGACTCTCCTTGACAATATAGGATCGAGGGACGGGTCTCTGAAGGTACCCCTATCCCGTGACGGTAGTGATGATGCCGGATATTATGTGGGATTGCTGTTGTCATCCGGCGACATCGTCATCACCTGGGAAGCAGGCAGGCTGGAGAAGGAGAGGGAGAACGAGATCCTTAAACAGGGTATTGTTTTCGAGACCTTTGCCGAGCTCCTTCCAGAGATGATAATGGAGATTGACACGGGGGGTCATGTAACCTTCATGAA
>CALMRD010000105.1 GCA_937871625.1 uncultured Bacteroidales bacterium
GACGGTGACCTCCACACCGCAGCAGACGGCCTCGCTGCCCTTCATGCCGACAAATAGCGGCGCCAGGGATATCAGAGTCCCGGTAACAGCGGTCAGTATGATCAGCAGCAGCCTCATGCGTCGCGTTCCTTCAGTTTTTCAGTTATCGGTTCAATAAACCTGTCTATGTCTCCTGCTCCTATCGTCAGCAGCAGCCCCTCCTTCACCGTGTCAAGGGCAGGAAGCAGCTCCTCGCGCGTCACCACCCTGACACTCCTGTTCTTCATCTTTTCGGCAATCATATCTGACGACACTCCCGGGATGGGGTTCTCCCTTGCGGGATAGAGCGTCAGCAGCAGCACCTCGTCAAGCCTGTCGAGGGCGGCGGCAAAGCCCTCCGCGAAGTCGCGCGTCCGCGTGTAGAGATGAGGCTGGAAGATGCCTGTGACCTTCCTCCCGGGCCAGAAGTCGCGCACGGCGCTGACGAGGGCGTTGATCTCCTGCGGATGGTGGGCATAGTCATCGAGATAGATGATATCCTTTCCCCTGTATCTCACGTCAAACCTGCGCCTGACACCCTGGTATGTCGCGAGGGCATCGCGTATCTCTTCGTCTGAAGCGCCGGCACACCACGCCGCTGCCGCCGCCGCGGTGGCATTGAGGATGTTGACCATGCCCGGCACATGGAGACGCAGATCTCCGATACGTTGCTCAGGCGTCACCAGGCTGAAAGTGTAGTACCCTTCTCCCCTCACGATCTCAACGGCCCTGAAGGAGGACCCTTCGCCGGTGCCGTAGCTGTATGCCTTCACATCCCCGGGCAGCAAGAGCTGCGAGATGATCTCTTCGTTGATTATCAGCGTGCCGCCGCCACGCACCCGGTGGCAGAACTCGCCGTAGGCTCCGACCATCGCCTCCGCCGTGCCGTAGATGTCGAGATGATCGGGGTCGATCGATGTCACCACCGCGATCAGCGGCGAGAGGTGCAGGAACGAGCGGTCGAACTCATCGGCCTCCATCACCGTATACCGACTCTCCTCAAGCAGCAGGTTGGTGTCGTAGTTCTTCGAAATACCCCCGAGGAAGGCCGAGCAGCCTGTGGCCGAGGAGGAGAGTATATGCGCGATCATGGTGCTGACGGTGGTCTTGCCGTGTGTGCCCGCCACGGCGATGGCGTCGGTGTCACGCGAGATCATCCCCAGTATCTCCGCCCTCTTGTAGATCATGTAGCCGTTATCCCTGAAGTATGTCAGGATGCGGTTCTCCTTCGGTACCGCCGGGGTCCAGACCACCAGCACCTTATGGCGCCGCCCTGGGTCGGAGAAGAGTGCCGGCAGCGCGTCAAGACTGTCGTTGTAGGTGATACCGCATCCCTCATCTGCGAGGGTATCGGTGAGCGGGCTCTCCGTGCGGTCATAGCCGCAGACGGTATATCCTTCCGACATGAAATAGCGTGCCAGGGCGCTCATGCCTATGCCGCCTATGCCAACAAAATATATCCCTGATATGGCAGTCATCCCCTTCATCGTGCAGCCAGTTTAAGTACTTCGCGGGCATAAATGATCATGGCTATCCCTCCTGGCCCGGAATCGAAAATCCCCTCTATGTTTGTCATCTCCTTCATCTCATGGCCAGTTTCAGCACCTCGCGAGCTATCACCTCATCTGAATTTCTTATTGCCAGTTTCTTAATATTCTCCGAGAGCGAGGCTCTCTGTGTATCGTCTTTGATCAGCTCCAGGACTGTGCCTATCAGCTCTCCTTGTGCGTCGGCATCCTTCACAAGCAGGGCTGCGCCCCTGTTCACCAGCGCCATGGCGTTGTGCGTCTGATGATCCTCGGCCACGTTGGGTGAGGGTACCAGTATCACGGGCTTGCCCACCAGTGCCAGCTCCGAGATGGTACCCGCGCCGGCACGGGAGATGATCACGTCGGCGGCGGCGTAGGCCAGGTCCATGCGGTTGATGAAGCCGGTCATCATGATGCTCCTGGCCGACTGCTCCTCAACCGCCTCGCGCATGCGGTCATACCAGTGACTGCCTGTCTGCCATATCATCTGCACCCCCGACGCCTCTATGGTGCTGATGGCGCCGCCGATACTTGTGTTGACCGTGCCGGCGCCGAGCGACCCGCCCAAAACCAGTATCACCGGCCTGCCGGACTCCATTTTGAAGTGCGCGAGCGCCTCGGGCCGCAACGACTCGAGGTTGTCATAGGCCTGCCGCACGGGATTGCCCGTCAGCATTATCTTATCTTTCGGGAAGTATTTCTCCATACCCTCGTATGCCACGCATATCCTCTCCGCCTTACGTGCCAGCAGCTTGTTGGTGACACCGGCGTAGCTGTTCTGCTCCTGGATGAGCGTGGGTATCCTCCGCTGCTGCGCCTGCTTCAGCACCGGCCCCGAGGCGTATCCGCCGACACCCACCACCACATCAGGGCGGAACTTCCTTATTATCCTGCCAGCCTTGAGCATGCTGCGGAACAGCTTCCACGCCACCTGTATGTTCCTGATGCTCCCCCCGCGCACCAGTCCCGCAACCGGCAGGCCGGTGATCTCATACCCCGCCTCGGGCACCTTCTGCATCTCCATCCTGCCCTGAGCACCGACAAAAAGTATCTTCACGCCGGACTCCAGACGCCGCAGGGCGTTGGCGATGGCTATGGCCGGGAAGAGGTGACCTCCGGTGCCGCCTCCGCTGATGATGACCCTGGTAGTCCTGGCACCATCACTCACTGATTCCCTGGTTTCCTTGACTCCTTCAGTCATACTAACCCCGGAATTGTTGACACTATCGCTCATACTGATCCCTGTAGCTCTGCCGCCATCACTCATGCTGACTCCTATGTCTTTTCCTGCCCCCCTCATGCCGCATTTGTATCTGTCTGTTCGATATCGGAGAGCTGCTCGCGCCGCTCACGCGCGTTCATCACCCTCGAGACGCTGAGTATCGCCCCCAGCGAGAAGCTTATCACCAGCACGGATGTCCTGCCCCAGCTGATCATCGGCAGCGTCTGCCCCGTCACCGGGAAAAGACCCACGGCCACAAGCATGTTGAGGAAGGCCTGGAACACGATCATGACGGTCAGTCCCAGCACCATCAGGGCCGGGAAGGCATAATCGCATTTTCGCGCTATCTGTATCCCCCGGAACATCAAAGCCAGGTAACTGAGCACCACTATCAGGGCCCCGAAGAGACCGTACTCCTCCACTATTATCGCGAAGATGAAGTCGGAGTTCGACTGCGGAAGCATGTTGCGCTGCGTGCTCTTGCCCGGCAGCTTGCCGAACAGCTTGCCCGTCGAGATGGCTATCTTGGCCTGGTTGGCCTGGTAGTCGGCATCGGGAGTGCTCTCGCCGCTGACGAAAGCCTCGATGCGGTTCTTCCACACCTGCACCCTGTTGTTGTCCTTCTTGAAGACAACCAGCAGCGAGGCAAAGAGGATCACGGCCACCAGCCCCATGCCGGCATATGCCAGCAGGAACCTCACAGGCACCCGGCCGATGAAGAGTATTATCATGCTGATCATGAAGATCATGACGGCGGTGGAGAGGTTCTCGGGCATGATCAGCGCACATACCAGCACCACGGGAAGCACCAGCCTCATGGTCACCACCCTGAAGTTCTTAAGCTCATGCTGGTAGACCGTCAGCCCGCGGGCCAGGAAGATCACCAGCGCCACCTTGGCCAGGTCGGAGGTCTGCAGCCTTATGCCTATGCCAGGTATCTCAAGCCAGCGGGTGGCCTCGTTGATGCTCACGCCGGCGACGAGGGTGACGCCGAGCAGTATTACCGACACACCCAGCCCGATGGCGGCAAACTGCATATATTTAATATAAGGTATCCAGTGGGTGACAACAATGATCAGCAGCCCGAGCATCAGCATGATGAACTGCGTCTTCAGGAAGTAGAAGGTGTTGCCGTGATGCGAGGCATAGGCCAGGCTCACCGACGAGCTGTAGACGGAGAGCAGGGAGATGACCATGAAGATCCCTATCAGACCCCACAGGTACCTGTCACCCCTGAAAAACCGTTTTACCGTCACATTCGCCATCGCTTGCTTTTACTTCTTTTTCTTAATTGATTTCTAATAACTTCTCATCATCCGCTTGCGGTCACATTCGCCATCGCTTGCTCTTACTTTCTGCTCTTTAATTGTTTATATCTTCCGCACACTTGTTTGAATTCTCCCGGGCATTCTCTTTTCTCCATCGCTCATTTCTGCAGTATCATTTCTTCTGTCTTTCCGCTCTGCCATCATCTTCACCAAAATCCTCTGCTGCTTCCTGACCTTTAAAGGTTTCTTACCGCCATCTTGAACTGCTCTCCGCGGTCCTCATAGTTCCGGAACAGGTCGAAGCTGGCACATGCCGGTGAGAGAAGCACCGTGTCGCCCTTGTTCGCCAGGTAATAGGCTGAACGCACTGCCTCCTCCATCGAGGTGGTCTCGACGATGGTGGGCACCATGTCCGTAAATGCATCGATGATCTTCGAGTTATCCTTGCCGAGGCATACTATCGCCTTCACCTTCTCCTTAACCACGCTGTTCAGCTCGGAGTAGTCGTTCCCCTTGTCGATGCCTCCCGCTATCCATATCACGTCGGTCTTCTGGCACTCCAGGGCATACCAGGTGGAGTTGACGTTGGTAGCCTTGGAGTCGTTGATGAAGTTTATCCCTGCCACCATGATGACGGACTCGAGCCTGTGCTCCACACCCTGGAAGTCAGTCAGGCTCTCGCGTATCGTCTCCTTGCGGATATTGAGAACCTTGCCGGCAATGGCTGCAGCCATCGAGTTGTAAGTGTTGTGGCGTCCTTTCAACGCCAGGTCGTGAATGGTCATAAGGCTGGTTTTTTCGGTTATGTCAAGTATCAGGTTGTCATTTTCAATACAGGCGGCCATCCCCTCGCACTTTTCGAGGGAGAAGGGCAGTGAACTGGCGGCGATGATCCTTTTGGCGACCTCCGCGGCCGTCACCGGATCGTCGGCACACCAGATGAAATGGTCGCCGGGGGTCTGGTTGCGTATCACACGCATCTTGGAGTCGACATAGTTCTGCATCTCGTGACCGTACCTGTCGAGGTGGTCGGGCGTGATGTTCATCAGGATGGCTATCTCGGCCTTGAAGTCGTACATGCCGTCGAGCTGGAAGCTGCTCAGCTCGATGACGTAATATTCATATCCCCCCTCAGCCACCGCCATCGCGAAGCTGTTGCCCACATTGCCGGTCATGGCCACGTTAAGACCCGCCTTCTTCATCATGTGGTATATCATGTTGGTGGTGGTGGTCTTGCCGTTGCTTCCCGTCACGCATATCTTGACGGCATCGGTGTAGCGGCCGGCGAACTCTATCTCGGAAATAACGGGGATCCCCTTATCGCGAAGCGACACCACCAGGGGATTATCCTCGCGCAGGCCGGGACTCTTGATCACCTCATCGGCATTCATGATCAGCTCCTCAGTATGCTTCCCCTCCTCAAAGGGTATGCTGTGCGCAACAAGCTGTACGCGGTACTTCTCCTTCACAGTTCCACTGTCGGTGACGAACACCTCAAAGCCCTGCTTCTGTGCCAGCACCGCCGATCCCACGCCGCTCTCTCCCGCTCCCAGTAT
>CALMRD010000106.1 GCA_937871625.1 uncultured Bacteroidales bacterium
TGATGAGAGGGTGGTGGCAGCCATCAAATGGGTGGACGGCACCGTCATAGACTCGGTACGAAAAGTAAGAAGGTAAACCAACTGCTAAATACAATGAACAAATACAGGTGTCCGGTATGCGGATATATCTACGACCCCGAGACAGGAGACGAACAGAACGGGGTGGAACCCGGAACGGCTTTTGAAGATCTGCCGGCAGAATGGGCTTGCCCTGTCTGCGGTGCTCCTCCCGATGATTTTACAGAGGCAGAATAAGAGGTGCTATGAGTTTTCCTCAGGGATATGCCTGAGGACATCGATGAGCAGGTCCCAGAACATCTGGACTGTCTCTATCTCTATCCTCTCTTCAGGGGTGTGAGCTCCCCTGATTGTCGGTCCGAAGGAGATCATGTCTATTCCCTTGTACTTCTCAAGGATCAACCCGCACTCCAGTCCGGCATGAATGGCTTTTACCAGGGGTACCTTGCCGAAAAGCTTGCGATATGAGTCGATCATGAGCCTGAGAATGGCTGAATTCATGTTCGGCTTCCACCCCGGATAACCGTCCGAGTGTGTGACTTTGGCCCCGGCAAGGTCAAAACCTGCTTCTGCCTTCATCATCGCATATTGCTTTGCCTCTTCCGAAGAGCTGCGCTGGGTTGTCACCACATGGATGGTGTTGTCATCAGTAAGCCTTATGGTAGCCAGGTTACTGGATGTCTCCACCAGGTCAGGAATCTCCTTTGACCATCCAAGAACACCATGCGGAACAATGCTCAGGGCGCTCAGCAGACGGTGCTGCGTCTGTGCATCAATGACAGTCGCCGGCACTTCTGAGGGTGTGGCGGCTATCTTCAGATCGGGCTCCAGAGAGCCATATTCTTCACGGATAAGCTCATTGAAAGCAGCAGTATCAGACAGAATTTTTTCCTCATGCTGAGGATCAAAGGTTATCGTGGCAAAGGCCTCTCTCGGTATGGCATTCCTCAGGTTGCCTCCTGTAAAGTTACTGGTAAGGATACCATAGCTCTTCTCAAGATTCTGCAGGAGTCGTGCAATAATTTTAATGGAGTTGCCGTAGCCCTTATGTATCTCGTCTCCGGAATGGCCGCCGTGAAGTCCGGTAACTGATATATTCATTGCCCGGTGACCTGCAGCCACCGGTACAGCTGTAAACGGAAGAATGGCCTGAGTATCTATACCCCCGGCACAGCCAATGAACAGTATGCCTTCATCTTCCGAATCGAGGTTTAGCAATATGCGACCCGTGAAAAAATCAGGCTGCAGATTTATTGCGCCGGTCATGCCCGACTCCTCATCAACCGTGAAGAGACATTCAACCCGCCCGCATTGAAGATAGGAATCTGTCAGGACGGCCATCTGGGCAGCTATGCCAATGCCGTCATCGGCACCTAGAGTGGTGCCGCTTGCAGTGACCCACTTGCCATCAATGACCGGAATGATGGGGTCTCTCTCCCAGTTGTGCGGGTGTGAGGCATTCTTCTCACCCACCATGTCAAGATGACTCTGTAAAACAACGGTGCTTACCTTCTCCTTGCCAGGAGCAGCCTCCCTGATGATCAATATGTTGCCAACACCGTCTTCCCTGGCTTCAAGGTTGTGATTTCGTGCAAAGTCAAGCAAATACTCCCTTATTCTGCCCTCATTCTTTGATAGTCTCGGTATCCGGCTTATCTCCTCAAAATAACTCCATACTCTTCTGGGCTTGATATCCTCTAATTCCCCCATTGTTTCCTGATTGTGTGAAATAACAGATTAGGTGGCAAATATAGTTTTTTTCCATTGCAACCTTTATGAAATTTACTTGCTGAAACTCTTTTTTTAAACACAATAAAAACCATATTTTTACGGCAATTGAAAAACCCAGTTAAAACAGAACAGATATGGCTAAACGTACAATTGTGGCACTGCCGGGTGACGGCATAGGTGCCGTGGTCCTGGAACAGGCAGTGCGTGTCCTTGACGCAGCAGGCTTTGATGCTGAATATATTTACGGTGACATCGGATGGGATTTCTGGTGCCGCGAGGGTAACCCTCTCCCGCAACGCACCATAGACCTTATTGCAGAGCATAAAATTGCCCTGTTCGGAGCGATAACCTCCAAACCCAAGGATGATGCTGCCGCCGAGCTGGCACCGGAACTGCAGGGCAAGGGATTTACCTACAGCAGCCCTATCGTGGGACTCAGGCAACATTTCGGACTTGATATATGCGTCAGACCGTGCCGCAGCTACAGGGGCAACCCCCTGAACTTCATCAGACGCGGCAGGGACGGCAACCCCGAAGAACCGATGGTTGACGTGGTCATATTCCGCCAGAACACCGAGGGACTCTACGGTGGAGTTGAATGGTCCAATCCCCCGCAGCAAGTGTACGACGCACTGATGACACATCCCAAATTCCGCAGTAATTTCGGATGGTGCCCCAAAGAAGAGCTGGCCGTCTCAACACGCATATTTACAAAGAAATATACTGAACGGATAGTAAGGGCAGCCTTTGAGCACGCAGTAAAATACGGCTACAAATCCGTCACCGTCTGCGAAAAACCAAATGTGATACGTGAGACATCAGGACTGATGTGGAAGATAGCCAAAGAGATCCAGAAGAATGAGTATCCTGCCATACAGCTCTGGAATACCAATATTGATGCCCAGATGATGTGGCTGACAAAGAACCCGGAAGATTACGGTGTCATTGTTGCCGGAAATATGTTCGGAGACATTGTTTCTGATGCCTTTGCCGGTCTTATAGGCGGCCTCGGGTTTGCATGCAGCGCACAGTTTTCTGAAGATGGCATCGGAGTATTTGAGCCGACCCACGGCTCAGCCCCCAAATATGCCAGTTACGATGTGCCTATCGTTAATCCTGTGGCTATGATTGAGTCGGCATGCATGATGCTCGACTATATTGACGAAAAAGCAATTGCCGCCCGCATCAGGAATGCCGTGGCAGCAGTGATTGAAGAGGGTAAGGTGCGGACCTATGACATGATGAAGATGACCGGCAAGCCGGAAGTGATAGCCATGGGTGCCGCCTCTACCATACAGATGACTGATGCGATAATCGCCGGACTAAAATAGTGTGCCATGACAGAAGAGATCAAGAAACTCTGGCCTGAGCTGGAATGGATCAAAGACCCCGAACTGAGGGAGAAGACCGCCCGCACATGGGAGATAGCTCTCGAAAGAAGTGTCCTCACCGCTGATGACCTTAACCGCATTCCCTTTACCCTTCTGTGCGGACCGGACCTGAAGGTTACCTTCATGGACCACAAGAGGTGTGTCGTACATGTGGCCCGTGACGCAGGAATGAAGATGAACGAGTTCTTCCGCAGTGAACTGCCCGTTAACATGGATGTCCTCATTGCAGGAGCTATCCTTGCAGATGTCGGTAAGATGCTTGAATATGAGCTTGATGTCAACGGTAAGGCCGTTCAGGGTCTTTATGGTCAGTATCTCAGGCATCCCTTCTCAGGCGTCAGCCTGGCCGAAGAGTGCGGTTTGCCCCCTGAGGTGTGTCATATAATCGCTGCCCATGCCCATGAGGGAGACCTTGTGAAGAGAACGACGGAAGCCTATATCGTGCACCACGCTGACTTCATGACCTTCCTGCCATTCAAGAGCAGGCTGATCGTCTGATCAGCCTGCTCTTCAGTCCACAGTCCACAGTCTTCAGTCCACAGTCTTCAGTCAATCAATGAGTAAGACTGCCGACTGCCACTGCCGACTGCCGACTGCAGACTGCACTGCCGACTGCCGGCTGTCACTGCGGACTGGCCATGGCCTTCCTTACATTTTCAAATCCCATCTTGTCAACTTTCCGGTCATAGGTCAGCAGCCCGTTGGTCTCAGTCTCAACATCAGTGGTTTGAGTGTAGACTGAGGCACTGAGGCCTTTCTCCTCAACCATCTGCCTGACGGCAGCATAGTACTCTACATATTTTTTAAGAAGGTCGGCGGCATCACCCATGTTCCGGTAGCCCCAGTTCTTCTGCTCCCAGGTATGACCCTCCACGGGCAGACCCAGCCCCCCGAATTCACCAAGAACAATGGCTCTCTCTCGCTCTGCCGGAGGTGTCACGGGCTCCGGGTAGTGATGCACATCCCTGACGTGGCCCGTACCCCTGTCGGTCCAGCCTGAGGCGCTGTTGACAAGTCGCGTGGTATCAAAGGCGGCAACATAATCCGTCACAGCGGCAGTGTTGTATTGTCCCCACCCCTCATTATAGATTACCCACATGACTATTGACGGCGAGTTGTACATGGTCTCTATCATCCTTGCGAGCTCTGCCATGAACTGTGCAGAATCAGCTTCGCTTTTAGTGATGTCAGGCATCTCGCCCCAGATGTACTCATCACCGCTGGGCATATCCTGCCATACCAGCATGCCCAGCCTGTCGGTGTGATAATAAAATCTCCTGTTCTCCACCTTGACATGTTTGCGCAGCATGTTGAACCCCATCTTTTTAAGCATCTCTACATCATATACCATCGCCTCGTCTGAAGGAGGTGTGTAGATGCCGTCAGGCCAGAAGCCCTGGTCAAGGGTGCCGTTCTGCCACACAAAACTGTTGTTGAGCATTAACCGGGTATAACCGTCGCCGTCGATTCCGAGGGAGATCTTCCTCATACCTGCATAGGAGAGAACCTCATCCGTCACCTGACCTCCTGTTATGAGCCGTACCCTGATGTCATACAGGGCCGGATCATCGGGAGTCCAGAGCCGCGGCGATGGTATCCGGAGCTCAATGGTACTCTCTGTGACGGCTGAGCCAGTTGCCACGGTCTCACCGCCATACATTACCGTCACCTCGGCAAGAGAGGGAGCCATATCTACCGGTGGACAGCCCTCAGGACCCTGGCAACGCTCTTCGGTAACGGTGACCATCAGCCTCTCCCTGTCAATGTCAGGAACAATACGGATATCGCCTATCCATGTCTTTTCGACGGGCTCGAGCCAGACACTCTGCCATATGCCCGTTGTGGGAGTGTACCAGATGCCTTTCGGCTGTGAGACCTGCTTGCCTCTGGGTTGGCTGCCGCTGTCGACGGGATCGGTGACCCTGACAACAATGGTGTGCTTCTTCCTCCCCGAGAGGTAAGGAGTGATATTGCATGAGAAGGGGTCATAACCACCGCGGTGACTTATGGCGAAGTTGTCATCTATCCATACCTTCGTCTCCCAGTCTGAGGCCTCGAAATTGAGTATCAACTGCTTCTCCTTCCATGTCTTCGGTACCACAAACTCCCTGGAATACCACAGGGCAAGCGAGTCAGACATCATCCTCCTGACCCCGGAGAGAGCTGATTCAACAGGGTAGGGGACGAGGATTGTTCCTTCAGGATCGGGGCGCTCCTCATCCCTGCCGCATATGGCATAGTCCCATAGCCCGTTGAGGCTCATCCACCCGTCACGAACCAGTCCCGGCCGCGGGTACTCCGGCCAGGGGGAGAGGGGATCAATATTTTCACCCCAGACTGTGAAAAGAGGATTCTCCGCCGGCTGCCATGCCGGAGGCCTTTCATCAGTGCAGAATGTCAGCAGAGCGGCAGCAACCAGTGCCACCGGCAAAATTTTCAGTTTCATGTGCAATAAATATTTCGGGTATCAGCCAAGCTTCATCTTCTCGACCTCTTCCATGTTTCGTTCATTGTAGGTGATCTTCCCCATAGGGGTGTAGAGCCACTCAATCAGGTCACTGTACCTTTCGGTGATCTTGCCCCGCACAATCTTCATGGTAGAGTTCATCATACCGTTTTCTTCATTGAAGCTTTCATTGAGAATGCCCAGTGCCACCGGAAGCCAGCGGTGAGGGAACATATGGCCGTACTTCCCGTGGATGTGGTATTCGTTTACCTCATTCTCGATCAGGTTGAGCACGGCACGCTTGCCCTCTTCTGTCGTGGCAGTGAGATTGCGGTCTTCCAGGTAGACCTTCAGGGAATGCTGGTTAGGCACTATGAGAGCGATGGTATACGGCTTCTGGTTGTTGTATAGCATGCACTGGTCAATATATTTCGACTGCTCGCTTATGGCCTCTTCGATGCCTTCAGGACTGAACTTCTCGCCGTCATCGGCGATGAGCAGGCTCTTGAAGCGCCCCAGCACATACAGAAAACCGTCTTCGGACATGTATCCCATATCACCGGTATAGAGCCAGCCGTCACGGATGGCATCATTGGTGGCAGTCTCATTCTTCCAGTAACCACGCATCACATTGCCTCCCCTGATGACTATCTCACCTTTCTCCCCCGTTGGAAGCTCATTATGGTCCTCATCGCATATTTTCAGGTCCATGTTGTTTACGAGATAGCCTGATGAACCCAGCTTGTGCCGTCTGGCTGAGTTGGAGGAGATGATGGGAGAGGCCTCTGAGAGCCCGTAACCCTGGTACATGGGCACCCCGATGGCATAGAAGAAACGCTGCAACTCAATGTCAAGCAGCGCGCCGCCGCCGATGAAGAAGTCGAGTTCCCCGCCGAAGGCCTCCCGCACCTTACTGAAAAGGATCTTGTCGAAGAGCCTGAGCAACGGTTTCTTGAGCTTCTGAATTCCCTCTCCCTTGTTGAATCCCTCCTTGTTGTAAGAATAGGCCATCTTAAGAGCGAAGTTGAAGAGTGCCTCTGTCATCCTTCCCTTTTCCCTGATTCCTTTCTCTATGTTCTTGCGGAAGTTCTTTGCCAGTGCCGGCACACTCATCAGCAGATTTGGCTTGATCTCCTTCATGCATATAGGTATATTGCGGAGTGTCTCCATCGGTGTCTTTCCGACCTTTACCGATGCAATGCTGGCGCCCTTGCCCATGAAGGCGTAAATCCCTGCCGTGTGAGCAAAAGAGTGATCCCACGGCAAGATCAGAAGTGTCTTGTAGTACTGCGGAATATCCATCAGACTGTATGACTGGTACACATTGGTCACATAGTTGCCGTGAGTAAGGATGATACCCTTGGGATCGGCCGTGGTGCCTGAGGTATAGCAGATATTGGCAAAGTCAGATGGTTCAATGGCGGAGGTGAACTCCTCAAACTTCTTCCTGTTGCCGGGGTTCTCAAGCCATTCACGTCCTATCTTCCTTATCTCGTTGAAATGTATCTGGCCCTCAGCGTACTCATCCCTGGGATCCATGAAAATCACCTTCTCCAGCATGGGACACTGCTCCCGGATCTCAAGTATCTTCGGTGCCTGGGTGCTGGAGGTTATGACCATCCTGGAACCTGAATGGATAAGCCTGAATTTGATCTCCTCGGCATTTAGCTTTATCGAGAGTGGCACGTTAACTCCCCCGGCATGCAGAATCCCCATCTCACCAATCACCCAGCTGTTCCTCCCGTCGGAGAGCAGACTTATCCGGTCGCCCTTTTTGATTCCCAGTTGCATGAGACCGGCACCGAACTCCTGTACCTGTCTCCTTGTCTCCTGATAGGTGGTGCCTTCATATTTGTCCTGAAGCTTCTCCCACAGGTATACGTTGGAAGCGTACTTCTCAACATTCTCTTCAAAAAAACGGATAAGTGACTTCATCTGCTATATGCTTTTTATGGAACTTAAAATCGCGATCTAATATAGAAAAGAATTGCCGTCCGGAGATACGTTTAGTTCAATTTCATTGCATATTTAAGGTCAAATCCATACCTTTACAACCTATTATAATGAAAAACTGCCGTTTATGAAGAGATTACCCATGGTGATACTTGCAGGAATTCTGCTTCTCACTCCGTCATGTGATTTCATGAAAAGCATAAATCCGTTCGGGAAGAAAAAGGCCAGGGAGGCAGAGGCTCTGAGGCAGCAGCAGGAAGCGTTTCGTGTTGCAGACTCCATCCGGGTTGCCAATGAAAAGCAGGCAGAGACAGAACGTCAGCGTCAGGCGGAACTGGCCCTGGCGGCACAACAGCAGGAGCTGGAGTATTCACGGTATCATGTCATCGTTGGCAGCTTTCTGACACCTTCCTATGCCGACGCATGGCTGGAACACATCCGGGGCTTTGGCTATGATGCCAGAATAGTTCCCATGAATGGCGGCAGATGGAGCCTGGTATCAGCAAAGTCATTCGTAACCATGCGGGAAGCCTGGAATGCCCTGCCCGGCATACAGGATAACATTAACGGCGAAGCCTGGGTATACAACAGGGAATAAGGGCTACCTGTAAATGGTAGCTGACCTGTCAGGACCGACGGAGACGATTGTTACCGGCACTCCGGTCTCTCTCTCAATGTACTCCACATAACCCTTCAGGGCTGCCGGAACCTCGTCCCAGCCCAGGCAACAGGTGATATCATTCTCCCATCCCGGAAATGACTGGTAGTTCAGCCCATCAATATCTCCAAGACAGTAGGGCAATTCAGATACCTCGGCGCCGTTGACGTTGTAGGATCTGCACACCCTTATCTCATCAAAGCCGGAGAGAACATCAGCCTTCATCATGAAGAGCCGTGTCACGCCGTTGACCATAATGGCATATTTCAGTGCCGGCAGGTCAAGCCAGCCACATCGCCGCGGCCTCCCGGTAGTGGAACCGTACTCGTTGCCGCGGTCGCGCATCAACTGTCCGTATTCATCATCCAGCTCGGTAGGGAAGGGGCCGCTCCCTACCCTGGTGCAGTAAGCCTTGAATATACCGAACACCTCTCCTGTCCGGGAGGGAGCCATGCCCAGCCCGGTACATGCTCCGGCAGCAACGGTGTTGGACGATGTGACAAAGGGGTAGGTGCCGAAATCAATGTCGAGCATCGTTCCCTGTGCCCCCTCAGCGAGTATGCGCCTGCCCTTTGAAAGACTGTCGTATAGATAGTAGTCTGCGTTTACTGTCCTGAACTGCCTCAGATATTCAACTGACTCAAACCACTCCTCTTCCAGGGTATGCAGATCATTGCTGTAACCGTACCCTTTGAGGGTCCTTGCATGCTCCTTAACCCGGGAGTTGTAGATATCCCTGAACTCTCTCCTGAAGAGATCGCCAACCCTCATCCCGTTGCGGGAAGCCTTGTCAGTATAGGCCGGCCCTATACCCCTGAGGGTGGAGCCAATCTTCAACTCTCCAAGGGAAGCCTCATGGGCAGCATCAAGCAGCTTGTGGGTGGGAAGGATCATATGGGCCTTTGACGAGATCAGAAGCCGCTCTCGCACCTGGTCAACCGGAATACCCAGACTCTCAACCTCATTCCTGAAGACTACAGGGTCGATGACCAGTCCGTTGCCAATGACATTGGTCTTGCCCTCATGAAAGATACCCGACGGTATCAGGTGCAAAACATGCTTTGTGTTGTTGAATTCAATGGTGTGACCGGCATTTGGCCCGCCCTGGAACCGTGCAACGATATCATAATCAGGTGTCAGCGCATCTACAATCTTTCCCTTACCCTCATCTCCCCACTGGAGCCCGAGCAATATGTCTATCTTCATCTCTCTCTGTAATCCTGTTTTGAGAACTGGCTCCAATTTACAAAATAAATCATCGTTACGGGCTCCTGATAAAACGATTGTTGACAACTCCGGGAGGCATTGCCGGCAGTGGTTGAAAAAGAATTTGCACTGTTCATTAAATGAGACACTCGCTATAATATTTTGTCTCTATTTGAGTTACATTTATGTGTTGATAACAGTATTAATTAAAGAATTGCCATGAAGAAATTAACCACCCTGCTTTTAATCTGTGGCCTGATAATGCTGTCCGGCAACCGGACATCTGCACAGGATGCCACCTCGGGTAAGGATTACAGGTTTACTGTAAAGACAAATCCCCTTTCGGTCCTCGGAGGCCCCTTCTATGCAATGTGGATAGTGCCACTGACCAATGAGTACAAGGTGTCGTTTGAGGCTCAGACGATGTCAAAACAGTCAATTCAGATAGGCCTGGGTTACCTGGGAACGAGTCCGCTGATTCAGACATTCCTGGATATGGCTGAGACTGACAATGACACTACCGTAAAGTCAGGCGGATTTCACGGTCAGCTGTGGTACAAGTTCTTCCTTACCGGAGATGACGCTCCTGCCGGTTTTTATCTTGCCCCTCATTTTTCCTATGCCTGGGTAAAGATGAGAAACAGCGCTGACGAATCACAATATGTGTCAGCAAGCAAGCTCAACATTCACGGGGTGCTTGGATACCAGGTCATTACAAAGGGCGGATTTGCCCTTGATATATACACGGGCCTGGGGATTAAGAACAAGAGCTACGAGACACCCGAAGGAGAAATGGAGAATTGGCTTGATGACCTCAATCTTACCAACAGGTTTACTGTAAGCGTACCCTTCGGCTTTACATTCGGATACGCCTTCTGACGGAGTGCCGGACTGATGTTCCCGGATCCGGGGAGGTTCAGCCGGTATCACCTGCCCGGCCCTTCTGTCTCCCGGATTTGTCTGGAATCCCAAATACGTAGAGTGCATAGTGATGGAGAATAAACGAGTTCTCCTCACATGCATTTCTTATTATATCGTTTATCCTTGGATCACTGAATTCAATCACCTTTCCCGTCTCAGTATCAATGATATGATCATGCTGACCCGTACGAAAGGTCTTTTCATACTGTGCCTGGCTGCGCCCAAACTTGTGTTTGCTAACCAGTTTACAGTCTATAAGCAGGTCAATGGTATTGTAGAGAGTAGCCCTCGATACCCGGTAATTTTTGTTTTTCATGAAGTTGAAGAGCGACTCAATATCAAAATGACCTTCGCGTGAATATATCTCATCCAGAATGGCATAACGCTCCGGGGTCTTTCGCAGTGAGCGGCTGCCAAGATACTCCGTAAAAACCTGCTTAACTATCACTCTGGCATCTTCATTCGACATTGCCTGATGCTTTTTTGTGGCTGACACACTTATTCAATGAATTCTTCGATCCTCTTCACACTGGCGATGCCCCTGACATTTGACAGCTGCATTATGAGATTGTTGAGGTCTCTTGTATGATGCACGTAGAGGTCCAGGGTGCCTTCGAAGATGCCGTCGTAAACTGACACATTGATGTTACGTATGTTGACATTAAGCTCCGTGGAGATAATGTTGGTAACTTCATTGATGAGTCCGATCCGGTCAATACCGTTGATGCTCACGCGCGCAAGAAATGAAGCTATCTTGTGTATGGTCCACCTTACCTGGATGATCCTGTTGCCTTCGCTTGACATGAGCTTCACCGCCGTCGGGCATTTGGGTTTGTGAACGATGATGGCATTGGATCGGTCAATATATCCGACAACCTCATCACCGGGTATGGGATTGCAGCATTCGGCAATGCGGTAAGAGTCTCCGGTGTTGTCAACGTCTTCACGGAGCAGGTAAGGAAGACTCTTGTCGATGGTGCCACCCGGCAACGGACTCTCCTTCTCTCCGGAACTCTTTCGCGTCACTCCCCCGATGGCCAGCTTCCAGTATTTTTTAAGACTGCCCTCGGGTGCCTTCCTGAGTACCTTGCGCAACTCGTCGAGATTTATCAGACCCAATCCTATGCGTGAGTAAAGCTCATCCTTATTGAGCAGCTCATGATATTCAAGAAGCTTCTTGATGATATCCGAGTTGGGCATGATGCCAAGCTCACCCAGTTTGGCCTCAAGAAGCTCACGCCCCTTCTGGATGCGGTCTGTCGACTCATCCCTGAGGGCATCCTTGATGCCGTTTCTCGCTTTCGCCGTATGGGCATACTCCAGCCAATCCTTTTCAGGCTTGGCTATGTTGGAGGTGATGATCTCCACCTGGTCTCCACTCTGCAGCGTGGTGGAGAGCGGGGATAGCTTGTAGTTGACCTTGGCTCCGATGGCCTTGTTGCCTATGTCAGTGTGAATCTCATAGGCAAAATCGAGGGCAGAGGCCCCTTTGGGAAGATTGACCAGCAGCCCCTTGGGAGTGAAGACCATTATCTCCGAAGAGAAGAGGCTCATCTTGAACTCATCAAGGAAAGTCAACGGGTCAGACATGGGGTTTGACAGCATCTCACGTATGTGCTTGAGCCATTTATCCAGCTCGTTATCTGTCTGAAGCATGTCACCCTTGTACTTCCAGTGCGCGGCAAACCCGCGCTCGGCAACGTCATCCATACGCTGACTGCGTATCTGCACCTCCACCCAGCGTCCTTCCGGCCCCATAACTGTCAGGTGAAGGGCTTCATAGCCGTTCGACTTAGGCCTGCTGATCCAGTCACGGAGCCTGTCAGGCTTCGGAGTATAGATATCTGTTATTAATGAATATATCTGCCAGCACTGCGCCCTTTCGCTCATCTCAGGCCCGGGCTCAAAGACAATCCTGACAGCCAGCAGATCATAAACCTCCTCAAAGGGGATGTTCTTTGACTGCATCTTCTTCCAGATAGAGTATATTGACTTGAACCTGCCGGAGATATCAAAAATGATGTCATTGTTGTTGAGCTCCTCAATGATGGGCAGGCTGAACCTGTTGATGAGTGCCAGGTTCTTCTTTTCATCCATCTTGACCTTACGGGCTATCTCATCATAGATACGCGGATGCCTGAACTTGAAACTCAAATCCTCAAGCTCTGTCTTGATGGCAAAGAGGCCCAGACGGTGTGCAAGCGGGGCATACAGGTAGACAGTCTCACCGGCGACTTTCATCTTCTTGTATTCCGGCATCGAGTCAAGGGTGCGCATATTATGCAGCCTGTCAGCTATCTTTATGAGAATGACCCTGATATCGTCGGAGAGAGTCATCAGCATCTTCCTGAAGTTCTCAGCCTGCAGTGAGTTGGTCTCCTTGTTGTAAGTGCCCGAGATCTTGGTCAGACCATCAATCAGGGAAGCTATCTTGGGACCGAACTCCCTTCGTATCTCCTCCAAAGCCACGTCGGTATCCTCAACCACATCATGCAGCAGAGCTGCCGCCACCGATCTGGATCCCAGCCCTATCTCCTGATTCACTATGCGCGCTACGTGAATCGGATGAATTATATACGGCTCTCCCGAGTTGCGGTACATGTCACGGTGTGCCTCATTGGCAAAATTGAAGGCCTTATCTATCAACTCCCTGTCTCCGGGATTGTCACACCTGTAAAGATTGTCACGAAGGAGTTTGTACTCACCCTCAATCTGGCTGAGATCTTCCGCGGTAAATATGTCTGATTTTGTCTTACCCATCATTAACCTGCCCCAAAGGAAGAACAAAGATATGAAAATCGGGTCATTTATCCTTTAATGATCAGGGCAGTATAGTAACCGTGCCTCTTTGTACTTCAGTCTGCCCTGCCGGTGTCATCAGCCTCAGGCTCCAGAGGTACACACCTGACGGCATCAGCCTGCCGTTGTGACGCCCGTTCCATCCCTCACCGTGGTCAGTAGTCCGGAACAAGAGCACCCCGCTGCGGGTATAGATACTGAACTCGTATCCCTCAGGCAGGAAGGAGAGGGCAGGCATGAAGAGGTCGTTGAGCCCGTCACCGTCAGGGGTGAAGGCATTGGGCATGTAAGTTTCCCGGGTCAACGGCACAAGGGTTACATTTGACCTTGAAGGGGGCGTGCCGGGCGGTGACCCGGCATGAGAAGCCGCTACATAGTAGGCGACGTAGGGCGAGGTGACACCCTCCGCAAAGAGGGAGAGATCTTCCGACCATAGAGTGTCTGACAGTCCGCTGGCTGTCTCCTCCCAACCATAGCCCCTGTCGCGCCAGACGGAAAATAACGGAGAGGAGGAGAGACCGGGCCGGTTCCATTGCAGATTGGCCAGAGTACCTCTCTTTACCGATGTCAGAACGATGTTCCTGCCCGGCAGCGAACTGTCTGCCGGGATACCGCAGCTGTTCAGCACTGCCAGGGCGTAAGGAGTGACCCTGCTGGTGTCAGCATCAGAGAGGACAAAGGAGACACTGCCGTCAAAACCGGAAGCCGTCCCGCACTGAGACCATGAGGATGTTCCTGCATCATAACGCAGCAGGATGAAGTCATCCATGGTGCTCTCCCGGTCATAGCTCCCGGTGACGACCAGTCCGCCAGCCTCAACGGAGAGGGCAACAAGACTCAGCCATGCGGGTGCCGTCTCAATACCCGTGGTGATGCACTGCCTGTTGGATGAGGAGGGAAAGAGTGCCTCTTCATCAGTGGCAGTGATGAAAAAACAGTATCGGGTGCCGGGAAGATAATCCCGGAAAATGTATGAAGTGTCCGTTTTCGGGAGCGTAAGATATTGTGCAACAGGCTCTTCTGCTACCGAGACCCACAGTTCATAGCTGTCTGAGGGATGATTGACATTCTCGTGGGGAGTCCATGAAAGATTGATGCGGCTGTTGCAACTGTCATTCCCTGCTGCCAGGTAAACAGTCCACAAAGGCTCGCTCATCGGACTCCGGTTGCCTGAGGAGTCCCTTGCAGCGATACTGTATCCTGTGCGTCTGTAACGTGCGAATGAGTTTGCATGCACATACTCCGGAATATGTGATGCCGCGACACTGTCAATGGCCAGAAATCCGTAAAGAATGTCTGAGGCATATATGATGTATCTCTCCACATCTGTTGACACTGATGGGATCCATCTGATGGTGCTGCTTCCTGTATAAGGGTCAACAGTGACACTCTCAGGCACCGGCACTGCCGGCAGTATGCTGTCCTGCTGACCGTGAAGCGCCGGCATTACAGCAAGGAGGGATAACAACAGTGTCAGACTCGTGATCGGTTTCATGCTATTCCGGCAATTATTTCGTATGCTTCGTCACTTCTGAAATACGTGTTGAACAGCTCCTTTATTTTACCGGGAGTTATGTTGTTGACAGTTTTAACAAACCTCGCATAATAGTCATGCCCGGCATCGTAGTCCACGATGCCCTTGATAGCTTCAGCCACCTGGAAGGGGCCGTCAAACATCCTGGCTATCTCACCCATGATATGGTTTCTGACAACAAGCAGTTCCTCGCTGCCAACCTCTTCCTCCTGCAGCCTGCTTATCTCCTTCTTTATTTCCCCGAGTGTCTCCTCGCGCCATCCGGTTGCAACATCGGTCATAATGACAATGTAGCCTATACCATGGAAAGCGCCTGCCACGGCATGTATCCCGTAGGTATAACCCTTCTCCTCCCTTATTTTTCGCATCAGCCTTGAACCGAAATATCCCCCGAGAAGCATGGTGGCAACCTGAAGTCCCAGGTAATCAGGGTGATCACGGGTTATGCCTTTCCACCCCATTCTCACCGTGCTCTGAACGGAGTCTTTTACCTCGCAGAAGATGAAACCTGGTCTGGCCGTCCCGAATTCCATGGGAGAGATCACAGGCTTGCTCCATTGAGCTGCACCCTCTCCGGAAAAATGGTTCTCAAGAAGAGGGAGAACCTGATGCGGGTTACGGCCGGCAACTGTAATGTACATGTTTCCCGGTAAATAACAGGCTGCATGGAAATCCCGGAGGTGTGTAGCGGTCAGTGAATCGTAATCTTCTGCACGTGTAACCCTCCCGTAAGGATTCCTGTCACCGCACAGCGCCCGGTAAAACTCCTCCCTCGCTCTGACCGCTGTTCTCTGCCTGCCGGTAAGAAAGGCCTGCATCCTCTTCTCCTTCATCATGCGGAACTCCCTTTCGGGGAAGGAGGGATGGAACAAAACCTCCTCCGCCAGGGACATCACCTCATCAAGCTTTCTTGTTAAAGTGACGGTTACCAGTCCGGCAGAGTCCTTGTCGGCATTATGACTGAACAATGCACCGGTGGAATCAATAAGATTGTTTATAGAAGCGGCATCACGCAATTCAGTTCCCTCGGTAAGCATGGCGTTGGTCGCTTCCGAGGCAAGGTGAACCAACTCCCTGCGTTGTCCGGCATTGAAGACAAATTCAATTCTTAAAAGACCTTCAGGACCGTTGCCTGTCAGATAGACAGGCACGCCGTTGCTCAGCCTGATGCATGGAGGTAACGAAGTGTCACCTGCCGAAGGAATGTTTATGCGAGGAGGCCGCGCTCTGATCGTCTCCTTCATTGTGGTTCCGGAATATAATGGATAACACTGCAGTTGCCGGGAAGAAAGGTGCGGGCTGCTTTCTCCGTCATCTCTCCGGCCGTAACACTCAGATATCTCTCCTTCTCCCTGTTGTAGCCTTCCGCATCGCCCAGCAATTCGTGGTGTGCCAGGTTAAAGGCTTTGTTCGATGCGCTGAGATGGGAGATCAGCCTGAGCGACTCATACCGGTTGCGTGCCTTCTCAAGTTCAGCGTCAGTCACAGGCCCGGATGAGAGCCGGAAGAGCTCATCCTCCACTGCCTTTTCGGCTTTGCGGATATCAGATCCGTTCCTGAGCTTGCCACTGAATATGACCAGGCCGGGGTCACTCTCACCCGACAGATATATGTCAGCCTCGCTGAAAATCTCTCTCTCCCGCACCAGCAGAGCCGGGAAACGGGCTGACTCACATCCTGCCAGGATATCGGTGAGCATGTCCAGCACGATGAAGTCCCTGCTGTTCCGTCCACCCGTATGCCAGGCCATGACTAGCTGGGGTGAAGGTACCCTTCTTGCTACTGTGATCTCCCTGCGCTCACTCTGGAGAGGTTCGGCAGGGAGTCGTCTCCGCCGCCGCGGTGCCCGGGGTTTGTCTCCGAACCATTTTTCGGCCAGACGGAATACCTCCTCGGGCGTGACGTTGCCGGCAACGGACAGAACAGCATTTGACGGGTTGTAGAATTTCCTGTAAAACTTCCTGGCAGAAATGGTGTCAGCCTTCTCAATATGACTTATATCCATGCCTATCGCAGGCCACCGGTAAGGATGAACCTCGTATGCAAGCGGCCTGAGCAACAGCAGCAGGTCACCGTAGGGCTGGTTAAGGTATCTCTGACGGTACTCCTCTGTTACCACGCTCTTCTGTGTCATTATCCGCTCCCCGGAGAGATCCAGGCCTGTCATCCGGTCGGCCTCCAGCCAGAGGGCCGTTTCGAGATTGTTGACCGGCAGGGTTATGTAATAGTTGGTAAAGTCATTGTTTGTGAATGCATTGTTCTCTCCTCCGGCCATCATCACCGGTACGTCAAAGAGGGGTACCTCGCGGGTACCTTCAAACATCAGGTGCTCAAACAGATGGGCCAGCCCCGTTGCCTCCGGATCCTCGTCCCTGGCACCAACGTCATACAACATATTGGTGGTCACCATTGGAGTGCCCTCATCACGGTGTGCAATAACCCTCAGGCCGTTGTCAAGGGTATGGCGCTCAAATCTGATCATACTGGCAAAATATCCCAAACTTACCAAAATAAACCTCCGCTCCCCAAATTATTTTATATTTGTGATCATTATTCATTTTCATTTAGCTTACCGGCCTTGAACGCTCTGTTTGCCAAGCAAATACGGAACATTAAAACACTCTTTGCCGATCAGCAGACACTGATCTATCTGCTCAGTTTTGTTGTCGGGCTCGTCAGCGCTGTTGCCGCAGTGGCAATGAAGAATGCAATTCATTATACACATCTTCTTTTTACCCAGGGAGTCATGAGAGGAGCAGGGGGAGTGCTTTCGATAGCCTACCCGCTCTTTGGAATATTCCTTGCCGTTCTGACAGTCAAATACCTGGTAAGGGACAGTATCTCTCACGGCGTCAGCAGGGTACTCTACGCCATCTCGAGGCGCAAGAGCTTTATCCGGAATCACAACAGCTGGTCTTCTATCCTTGCCAGCTCCCTGACCATAGGTTTCGGAGGATCAGTGGGAGCAGAGGCTCCCATCGTTCTCACCGGTGCTTCAATAGGCTCAAATATAGGTCGATACTTCAACCTGAACTATAAGTATGTCACACTGCTGCTTGGATGCGGCGCTGCAGGAGCCATCTCAGGTATATTCAAGGCTCCCATCGGGGGAATTCTTTTCACACTTGAGGTGCTGATGCTTGACCTGACAATGTCTTCAATAGTACCACTGCTGATCTCATCGGTCACTGCCGCTACCGTCGCCTACTTCTTTATGGGCGACAATGTGCTTTTCTCATTTCAGGTGAATGAGAGCTTCCTGCTCAGCGAACTGCCCTGGTATCTTATTCTGGGTCTCTTCTGCGGATTTGCGGGACTCTATTTCACCAGGGTGACGATAGCCATTGAGAAGCTGTACAAGAAGATAGCGAATAGCTGGGTCCGAATGGTGACAGGAGGAATCATCCTCGGTGCCCTGATATTCTTCATGCCGGCACTCTACGGCGAAGGGTATGATGCGGTTATGCAGCTTCTCGAGGCTGACGGGGGCATCCTGCCGGGACACGGCCTGTTCGGTATTGAGGCTTCCAGATTCTGGGTTCTCGCGGTGCTGATGGCCCTGCTGCTGCTTCTGAAGGTGGTGGCCACCGCCTCAACCAACGGCGCCGGAGGTGTGGGAGGGGTCGTTGCCCCGGTACTCTTTACCGGGGCAGTGGCGGGTTATTTCTTCAGCAGCGTTACAAACCACCTCTTCGGACTCTCACTGGTTGAAAGCAGCTTTACCCTGACAGCGATGGCCGGGGTCTTTGCCGCCGTACTGCACGCCCCGCTGACGGCTATCTTTCTTATTGCGGAGATAACGGAAGGCTATGGGTTGCTGATACCGCTGATCATCACCTCAACCATCGCCTTCGTAACAGCCAGGAGCTTCCAGAAACACTCCATCTACAACGAACAGCTTGCTGCCAGCGGGGAACTGATAACCCATGACAAGGACAAGGCCGTGATGGTACTGCTAGACTGGACCAGGGAGGTGGAA
>CALMRD010000107.1 GCA_937871625.1 uncultured Bacteroidales bacterium
GAGCTTTTTGGGTGGGCCACACCGGGGCTGAAGAAATTCAGCTACTGGAGGAGCTTTGTCTCCAAACTGCTTCCGCGGAAGGAGTATGAGATGGATACCAATTTTCACGGCGGCCACCGGGCCTTCGTTATCACAGGTCACTATGAGAATGTGCTGCCGATGGATATCTATCCCATCTACCTCATCAAGGCGATAATGGCCGGGGATGTTGAACAGATGGAGAACCTGGGCATATACGAGGTGGCAGAGGAGGACTTTGCCTTGTGTGAGTACATAGATCCTTCCAAGAGCGAGTTACAGGAGATCATCCGCAGCGGGATCAACCTGATGATAAAAGAGATGAACTAATTAAAGCAATGAGTCTGCAATGAGTTTCCTGCTAGATACAATGAAGAAGATGGAGCCCCTCTTTGAAAAGGGAGGGCGTCTCGAGAAGCTGCGTTCCGTCTATGACGGCTTTGCAACCTTCCTGTACGTTCCGGACAGGGTGACCACCAGGGGCGCACATATCAGGGACTATATGGATATGAAGCGTACAATGATCATAGTGGTCATCGCGCTGATCCCGGCCCTGCTGTTCGGGTCATACAACATCGGACTGCAGCATACCAGGGCCTTCGGCATCGTCGACTGGTCGCTGATGCAGATGTTCTGGTTCGGCTTCCTGAAGATACTTCCGCTGATAATCGTGAGCTACGTGACCGGCCTGGGTATTGAGTTCGTTGCTGCCCAGATACGGGGACATGAGATCAATGAGGGTTATCTCGTCACGGGCATGCTTATACCTCTCATCATGCCCATAGATGTTCCCCTGTGGATGCTTGCCGTCTCGGTGGCCTTCGCCGTCATCATCGGCAAGGAGATATTCGGCGGCACCGGGATGAACATACTCAATCCCGCTCTCACCGCCCGCGCTTTTCTCTTCTTCAGCTACCCGGCATGGATGAGTGGTGACACTGTATGGATCGAGGGGCTGACAAAAGGAGGAGCCATTGATGCCTTCTCCGGCGCTACGCCGCTGGCGGTGGCAAAGCTCGACGGTATTGCCCGGATGCCTTCAGCAATGGAGATGTTTGTCGGGACCATACCCGGGTCTGTGGGTGAGACTTCGGTCATCGCCATACTGATAGGAGCGCTGATACTGCTGGTGACAGGTGTGGGCAGCTGGCGGATAATGCTGAGCATGACCCTCGGGGCACTGGGCATGGGACTGCTGCTCAATCTTACGGGAGGGAACGAATACACCCAGATACCTGCATACTACCATCTGATAATGGGAGGCTTTGCCTTTGGCACAGTATTCATGGCCACCGACCCGGTGTCGGCAGCACAGACTAACACAGGCAAATTTATTTATGGCGCCCTGACCGGGATCCTGGTCGTGATCATCAGGGTCTTCAACCCGGCATATCCCGAAGGGACAATGCTGGCGATACTGCTGATGAACGTGATGGCTCCGCTGATAGACCATTATGTTGTGCAGGCCAACATCAGGAGAAGGGTAAAAAGAGTAAGGACAGCTTAACAAACCGCGAGATGAAAGATTTCAGCAACAGATATATAATGGTCTTCTCGGTGGTGATGATCGTCTCCGTCGCCATCCTCCTCTCTCTTACGGCGCTGCTGCTGCAGCCCAGGCAGGAGAAGAATGTAGAGGTGGAGAAGAAGATGAACATCCTCTCATCGATCAATGTCGCCTCAACCAAGGCAGACGCTGTTGAACTCTATGACAGGTACATCAGGGAGAGTTATGTGATCAACACCGAGGGCGAACACCTTGAGGGCGTTGATGCCTTTACCGTCGGCCTGCGTGCCGAACAGAAGAAGCCGCTACCAGAGCAGTACCTGCCGGTCTTCATAGCTGTGGACGACAGGGGCGACACCCTTCATATACTGCCACTTGAGGGCAAGGGGTTGTGGGGACCGATCTGGGGATACGTGGCACTGAAGGAGGACCTCTCGACCATTGACGGGGTCACCTTCGACCATAAGGGAGAGACACCCGGACTGGGTGCCGAGATCAACACCACAGCCTTCGAGAGCCAGTTCCTGAATAAAAGCCTCTTTCGCGACGGCAGTTTCTTCGGGATAAAGGTCGTCAAGGGCGGCGCTGACCCTCAGAGCAGTTTTGAGGTCGACGCCATCTCCGGAGGCACCATCACCAGCAAGGGGCTGGAGGCGATGGTTTACGACGGACTGATAAAATATGAGAAATACCTCAGCAAAAACAGGAAGTAGATATGGAAAACGTTGAAAAAGAGCCGCTCTTCTCGGCAAAGTACAGGAAGCTGCTGACCAACCCGCTGGGGCAGGATAACCCGATCACCGTGCAGGTGCTGGGTATATGTTCGGCGCTGGCGGTCACGGTGAAGATGAACCCCGCCATCGTAATGGCCATCTCGGTCATGGTGGTGCTGGCAGTGTCAAACGTTGCGATAGCCGCGCTGAGGACGATGATACCGGGTCGTATCAGGATCATCGTGCAGCTGGTGGTGATAGCCACCATGGTCATCATCGTGGACCAGTTCCTGAAGGCCTTCGCCTTTGACATCAGCAAACAGCTCTCGGTCTTCGTGGGACTGATAATAACCAACTGTATCATCATGGGTCGCCTCGAGGCCTTCGCCATGGCCAACAAGCCATGGCCCGCCTTCCTCGACGGCCTGGGTAATGCATGGGGATACGGAGCGATACTCATAATAGTATCATTCTTTCGTGAGTTCCTCGGCAGCGGAAGCATCATGGGCTTCCCGGTGATGGAGAAGATAGGGGTTTACAACTGGGGCTATGAGGACAACGGCATGATGATACTCCCGCCCATGGCCCTCATCACCGTGGGACTGATAATCTGGGTGCAGCGCAGTCGGAATAAAACACTGATAGAAGAAAACAAGTAGCACTAAGGGTCATGGAAAACTTAATCAACATATTCGTCCGGTCGATCTTCATCGACAACATGATCTTTGCCTACTTCCTGGGTATGTGCTCATACCTGGCAGTGTCAAAGACAGTCAAGACCTCGATGGGGCTTGGAATAGCGGTCATCTTTGTGCTGGTGATAACGGTGCCGGTGAACTTCCTGCTTGAACAGTACATACTGAAGAAGGGGGCATTGGTTTGGCTCAGCGACAGCTTTGCCGATCTCGACCTCAGCTTTCTCTCGTTCATCATGTTCATAGCGGTGATAGCCTCAATAGTCCAGCTGGTGGAGATGATCATCGAAAAATTCAGTCCAGCCCTCTATAACTCCCTGGGCATCTTCCTGCCACTGATAGCGGTCAACTGCGCCATCCTCGGTGCATCGCTCTTCATGCAGGAGAGGGAGTACGCCAACATTGGCGAGGCTGCAGTCTTCGGACTCGGGTCAGGCATTGGCTGGCTCCTCGCCATTGTGGCCCTGGCCGCCATCAGGGAGAAGATGCGCTATTCAAACGTGCCGGCTCCGCTGAGAGGACTGGGTATAACATTCATTCTTACCGGTCTGATGGGCATAGCATTCATGAGCTTCCTTGGTATCACACTGTAATGCAACACCCTTGAATCCGGAAGAACAAACGCAATGTCAGCAAAGAAATGGATGTTCCGACATTCCACATATGTCAATATTTTGTCATGATGAAATCTGAAAGGAAATGATATTAGGTTTATCAATAGCAGGCACTGTTCTTATAAGCGTGGCAGTATTCGTGCTGGTAATGATACTGCTGGTGGTGCTGCTTCTCTATGCCAGGCAGAAACTCACCCCGCAGGGCGACGTCAAGCTGCAGATCAACGATCGTGAGATGGTGGTATCTCCCGGCTCAAACCTGCTCTCAACACTCTCGAACAACGGCATCTTTCTGCCGTCAGCCTGCGGCGGAGGGGGTACCTGCGGCTTGTGCAAGTGCCAGATCACTGATGGTGGCGGATCAATACTGCCCACCGAGACAGGCTTTTTCACCCGCCGCGAACAGCATGACAACTGGCGACTCGGATGCCAGGTCAAGGTGCGCGAGGATATGACCATCCTGGTGCCGGAGGCGGTACTCGGTATAAAGAAGTGGGAGTGCGAGGTGGTCTCCAACAGGAACGTGGCGACCTTCATAAAGGAGTTTGTCGTTAAACTGCCTGAAGGTGAGGATCTCGTCTTCAAATCGGGAGAGTATATACAGATTGATATACCACGCTATGAGGTCGACTTCAGAAAGGATATTGAGGTGGAGCAAGAGTACCGTGAGGATTGGGATAAGTTTGACCTCTGGAGCCTCAGGACAAAGAACAGCGAGGAGACCTTCAGGGCCTACTCCATGGCCAACTATCCTGCTGAGAAGAACCTGATAATACTCAATATCAGGATAGCCACTCCGCCGATGGACAGGAACCGAAAGTGGCTTAACGTGCCGCCGGGGATAAGCTCTTCCTATATCTTCTCGCGCAAGCCGGGAGACAGGGTGACCATCTCCGGACCCTTCGGGGACTTTCATATCAAGAATACCGATGTTGAGATGGTATACATAGGTGGCGGTGCCGGGATGGCACCTCTGCGATCGCACATTTTCCACCTGCTCAAGACAGAGAAGTCCCCGAGGAAGATTTCATACTGGTACGGAGCAAGGTCCAAAAGAGAGGTGTTCTACGAGGATGAGTTCAGGGAGCTTGAAAGTAAGTTCCCCAACTTCACCTTCAACATAGCCCTCTCCGAGCCGTTGCCTGAGGATAACTGGACCGGATATACCGGGTTTATACACCAGGTGCTGCTTGACAACTACCTGGGCAAGCAGGAGCTGCCGGAAGAGCTGGAATATTACCTCTGCGGACCCCCGATGATGAACTCCGCCGTGCTCAACATGCTTGACAACCTGGGCGTGCCGGAGGAGAACATTGCGTTTGATGATTTCGGAGGCTAAATGGATTAGGGTCTTGCGGTCCTGCAGTCTTGCTGTCTGTCAGACTTGTCGGAGCGTACCGGAGATCCCGACCACGCGCCTGTCCCGAGGCAGTCGGGAGTGCGTCGGTGCGATCCTTGAATAATCTTACTGAGGCTGAGACTGCAAGACCGAATGACTGCAAGACCGCAAGACCGAATGACTGCAAGACCTATTTAACATGACCAGAATCTACCTTTTTCTGTTATCACTTTCACTGTTTGCTGCCTGCACTCCGCCGGCTGAATATGCCGCAATCGACGGCATGACTCAGGGAACAACATACCACATCGTGGTTGAGAAGAGTCCCGGACTCGATGTCATGAAGCTCCGGCAGGATATTGAAACTCTCTTTTACGGGGTTGACAACTCCCTTTCCATATATAATGACTCTTCGGTCATCTCCCGGATCAACGGCAACAGCAGTGATCTCACCGACTCGCTCTTCCGGGAGGTGTTCCGGCTCTCATCGGGAGTTTCGGAACAGAGCGGAGGACTCTTTGACATCACCGTCGGTCCGCTGGTGAAGGCGTGGGGGTTCGGTCCCGATGCCATGAAACGGTTCGATGAATCTATGCTTGACTCACTGCTGGCGCTTGTAGGCATGGATAAGCTGAGGCTCGACAGCGACCGCATCGTCAAAGCTGACGCTGACATGTTCATTGATGTCAACGCCATAGCCCAGGGCTATACCGTGGACCTTGTTATTGACCTGCTTCTACGGCAGGGAATCAGGGAGTGTCTTGCCGAGGTAGGGGGTGAGGTGCGCACGGTGGGCGATAAAGGAGGCGACGGGTGGCATGTGGGCATTGACACACCTGCCGACGGCAATTTCTTCCCCGGTGAAGACATGAAGGCAACCGTGAGGCTCGACAACAGGGCGCTGGCCACATCGGGCAACTACAGAAAGTTCTACGTTGAGGATGGAGTCAAATATTCACATACAATAGACCCTCGTACCGGTTATCCTGTAAGGCATACCCTGCTCAGCGCCACGGTAATAGCACCCACAGCCGCTGAAGCCGATGCCTGGGCTACCGTCTGCATGGTGGCAGGCCGTGAGGAGGCAGCTGCTTTCATTGAAAAATACGACTTTCTTGAAGGTTACCTGATCTTTTCCGGTGAGAACGGAGAGATGAGAAGCTGGATCTCCGACGGGCTGAAAAGACTTATCCGGGAGAAATAATCATTGTGGGGTTTATAAGGTTGCGGGCGGAAACTGACCCGATGCAAAGGCAGGCCTTACACTGCCAGGTGAAGAGGCGACGCTAATCTTCATTCATGGCGCAGCCGCAGCAGCCGGCACCGTCGACAGGATTGCATCCGGTGTCGGTGGCCTGGGCACAGGTGATACCCCGCTTACGCATCTCCCTGTTGTGGCCTACGTGGGTCTCGGGAAAGCGACCCTTAGGTTTGATAATTATTGTTATCGCCATACCCGCCAGGGCTATCGCCACAAGCACCGCCGACAGTATTAACAGCTTAAGAAGCATCAGTCACTTATTATTACAGTGTAAATATAACCTATAATTAAACATCTGCATGGCCGGTTTGTTCGGGGATCAGGTTGCCGCCCTGACTCTATATTACTGACGAATTAACTGTCAGCGATGACAGTGGCTGTTATGCTTCTTCCTCACTGAGGAGTTCCCTGTCAACTATATCGGCAGCTTCCTGCACCTTCACCAGCTCTTCGGGTGTGTAACGTCTCAGCTTGATCTTTGCTGCTGCCACGAATATGGTCATTAACGGGCTGATGATGTTGAAGAAGCAGTAGGGTGCGTAAGCCCATGTGGATACACCCAGTACGCTCGACTGTGTGGCGCCGCAGGTGTTCCATGGCACCAGCACCGAGGTCACCGTGCCGGAGTCCTCGAGCGTGCGGCTCAGCAGCTCGGGCTTGAAGCCCATGTCCCGGAATTTCTTTGCATACATCCGTCCCGGTATCACAATGGAGAGGTACTGATCGGAGGCTGTGACGTTGAAGAAGAGGCATGTGGCCACCGTTGATCCGACCAGCGTGCCGGCGTTGTGCACAAACTGCATCATGCGGCCGGTGATGGTACGAAGCATACCCGATGCCTCCATCAGTCCTCCGAAGAACATCGCGCAGATAATAAGCCAGACGGTATTGAGCATGCCCGCCATCCCCTTGGTCTTCAGCAGCTCGTCGACGGAGTGGTCACCGGTAACGATCGTCACCGGACCGAACATCGCCTTGGTAACCGAGATATAGGCCTGCTTGACGTAGGAACCATCCGTGCCCGCGATCTCCCTGAGGAGGTCGGGCTGGAAGATGATGGCGCAGAGAGCACCGAGGAGTGTGCCGGCCAGCAGCGATGGAAGCGGCGGCACCTTCTTTACAATGATGAAGATCAGAAAAGCCGGAACGATGAGCAGTACCGGAGTGATATTGAACCTGGCCCTGATAGCCTCCTGCACGGCGGTGGTTGTTGTGGAAGTCTCGCTGTAATCGCCCGAGAAGCCTATGATCAGGAAGATTATCAGGGTGATGATCCATGACGGGCCGGTAGTAATCACCATATACCTTATATGCGTAAAGAGGTCAGTGCCTGCCACCGCCGGCGCCAGGTTGGTAGTGTCAGAGAGGGGCGACATCTTGTCGCCGAAGTAGGCTCCGGATATGATTGCACCGGCAACCATGGCCTCACCGAAACCGAGGGTCGTTCCTATACCCAGCAGGGCCACGCCTATGGTGGCTACTGTGGACCAGGAGCTGCCGGTGGAGACGGAGACCAGGGAGCAGATGAAGACGGTGGCAAAGAGGAATATCACAGGACTGAGAATCTCGAGTCCGTAGTAGATAAGCATCGGTATGACGCCGCTGATCATCCATGTGCCTGCCAGCGACCCGATAAGGAAGAGGATAAGCATGGCCGGCATGGCTGTCATGATGGTGTGGGTGACTCTCTTGAGGAGGTATTTCCACTTGAATCCCAGTAAGACGGCAATAACTCCTGCCACCGCGGCAGCAAGGATGAGAGCTATCTGGTTGGCACCCGAGAGGGTGTCGTCACGGAAATATTTTACATTGAGGGCAAGCAGGACGATCAGGACTGCCAGGGGCAGGAGCGACTGCAGCAACGAAGGGTTTCTGCTCTTTTTTGCGGACATTGAATAAATCTGATGTTGCGACGTGCAATTTACTATTTTCCGCGCTTTTTCTTGATTCTGACCTTAAAAGTTCTTACTTTGTCTCATCCTTTTGTTGTCATATGGGCCAGTATCCTGACATATTCAGTATCAATCCCGAGGACAAGATACCGGGGAAGGGGAGGGTACTCATCTCTGAGCCTTTTCTTACCGACCGCTTCTTTAACCGCACCATTGTTTTTCTCACAGAGCACACGGCAGAGGGCACAGTAGGCTTCATACTCAACCGTGTCATCGACCTTATGGTCAGCAGTGCCGTCGAGGGTTTCGACGGGTGGGATGAACATCTCAGCGTCGGTGGTCCCGTCGCTCCTGATACTCTCCATTACCTGCACACGCTGGGGTCAAAGGTGCCTGGCAGCCTGCCGGTGATACCCGGAATATGGTGGGGAGGAGAGCTGGACGCACTCCGTAATCTTATAGCCACAGGCACTGTTAACCGTGATCAGGTACGCTTCTTCCTTGGTTATTCCGGATGGGAGAAGGGACAGCTGAAGAGAGAGCTGACTGAGAACTCATGGGTCATTGCCAGGGTGCCCCCGGAGGTGATCATGAAAAGCCGTGGCAACGTCTGGCGCGATGTGCTGAGATCACTCAACAATAAATACCGCATCTGGGCTGAGTTCCCCGAATCGCCCGAGATGAACTGACGTTCTGAGCCGTTGCCATTTTCCCCGGGGAAAACCGATGCTGTTTACCTTGTGAAATATCTGTGAATTGCCGGAGCCAGCCCTGATATTCTGTCAGTGCATTATTTTGAAGACCAGCTCGCGCAGCAGGTCACCGGCATCACTGCCGGCCTCGCCAAAGCCCTTGGCCTTGAGATCGTATGACCTGATGAGGCTGATGATGTTCATGGTCGCCCCAATATTGTAGATGGCTGCAGCGGCACGGAAATCCTTTACATAGCCCGGATAGGTCTTCAGCGAAGCCACCACGTTGCCGTCGCTCTTGTCTTTCAGGGTGTGATAGATGAGTACCCTGGTGAAACTGTTGAACAGTACCGGAAAGATGAGGGGTATGATCTCCTTCCTTGAGTGGCCGGCGTAGTAATTCACCACACGCGCTGCCTTCAGGGGATCGCGGTAGACGATCGCTTTCCAGAGTTCGTTGGGGGAATAGTCCTTGCTGATGCCTATGCTCTTCTCTATCAGCTCAGTGGTGATACGGGGGTTTTCCCTGGGGAGGGAGATGATGAGCTTGTCAAGCTCGTTGGCGATTTTTCCCAGATCATTGCCGAGAAACTCGGACAGAAGCCTTGAAGCATCGGTGCCCGCCATGATGCCCCTGTCAGTCAGGTACCTGTCTATCCATCCCGGAATCTGGTACTCGGGAACCTTATCGGACTCAAAGTACCATCCTTTCTTCGATAGCGACTTATATAGCGAGCGTCTTTTGTCCAGACCGTCATACTTGTAGGCTACAACCAGGATGGTCGAATTAAGGGGGTTGTCAACATATACCTGGAGATCATCGATCTTTTTGAGCTTCTGTGCCTCACGAACTATCACGACCTGCTGGTTGGACATCATCGGGAAACGACGACAGGTCTCAATGACCTGCGTGACAGTCACATCAAGCCCGTAAAGGACCGTCTGGTTGAAATCCTTCTCCGACTCATCAAGCACATTATCCTCGATGAAGTCGGTGATCAGGTCAATATAATAGGGTTCCTTCCCGGCGAGGAAAAAGACCGGTTTGTAGATCTTGTTTCTGAGGTCCCTGATGATCTCTTTGTAGTCGGCTGCCATCAGAAGCGCAGATGTTTTACCGATATGCCGTTCTCCTCGATCTCTGTCAGTGCCTCGATACCTATGCGAAGGTGAGTCTCGGTGAAGAGGCTCGTCACCTTCTGGTCGCTCTCCCCGGTCTTGATGCCGGTGGATATCATCGGCTGGTCTGAGACCAGCAGGAGCGCACCGGTGGGTATCTCGTTGGCGAAGCCGACAGTGAAGATGGTCGCTGTCTCCATATCTATTGCCATGGCGCGCGTCTTGACAAGGTACTTCTTGAACCTGTCATCGTACTCCCAGACCCGCCTGTTGGTGGTATATACCGTTCCGGTATAGTATTCGAGGTTATTTCTCACAATGGCGGCGGAGACAGCGCTCTGGAGCTTGAAGGCCGGCAGGGCCGGTATCTCCTGTGGCAGGTAATCATTGGAGGTACCATCACTGCGTATTGCTGCTATGGGAAGGATGAGGTCGCCAAGCTTGTTTTTCTTCTTCAGCCCCCCGCACTTGCCCAGAAAGAGCACCGCCTTGGGCTGGATGGCACTGAGGAGATCCATGATGGTGGCCGCATTGGGACTGCCCATACCGAAGTTGATGATGGTGATGCCGCCGGCAGTGGCACTGGGCCAGTTTTTGTCCTTACCTTCAACCTGGACGTTGTTCCACTTTGCAAACATCTCAACATATAGAGTGAAGTTGGTGAGTAGTATGAACTCTCCGAAGGATGCAAGATCCTTACCCGTGTACCGTGGCAGCCAGTTGCTGACTATATCTTCTTTCGTTCTCATGATCTCCGCTGCTGTTTGTTTATATTTGCCCTTCTATGGGTTACCAAAAATACAAATTAAGTTGAAACCGCTGAAACTGCCTCCGTGTTCAATACGGATAAAAGAGGGTCCGGGAGAAAAAGCCATTTATGACCCCCTGCGGAAGAAATATGTAGCCCTTACTCCCGAGGAGTGGGTGAGACAGCATTTCGTCAACTACCTGGTACAGCATCTTGACTATCCGCCGGGACTGATAGGCATCGAGGTTGGATTCAGGCTTCACTCCATGCTCCGCCGGGCCGATATTCTGGTGCATGACCGCACGGGCGAGCCGGTGATGATTGTTGAATGCAAGGCTCCGGAGGTGAAGATAACCCAGGAGGTATTTGACCAGGTAATAAACTACAACTTCAGCTACGG
>CALMRD010000108.1 GCA_937871625.1 uncultured Bacteroidales bacterium
AACCGCATACAGAACATACGCAAGGAGAGCGGCTTCGAGGTCACCGACAAGATCAGGGTGGTGATTGAGGAGCTGCCCGCCGTGGCTGCTGCCGTTCGCAAGCACGCCGGCTACATCGCGGCGCAGACGCTGGCACTCGATATCTCGCTGGCCCCTGGTGCCGACCTCACCTCCCCCGCCGTCCGCGAGACGGACATCGAGGAGCAGATGGTCAGGGTACTGGTAGAAAAGGTCTGATTCAGTCGGCAGTCGGCAGTCGGCAGTAGTGTTTTACAACCTTACGCCGTAGAGTCTGCCCACGATGTCCACCAGGCTGTTGGAAGCACAAAGATTTGTATACTACACACAAAAGAGAGCATAGAAGGGAATGCTCCTGATATTATTCTCATTCCCGAAATTTTTGAATGAAACACGGTATGAAAACGGCGGTGAATACCTCTTGACATATTCAGCCAGACTTTTGGAACGTACGTTGTCACCGGATTTAACTTCAATCGGTATCACATCTCCATTTTTCTGAATTATGAAATCCACCTCAGCCCGGCCCTGAGATTCCCAGTAGTATATATCGTAATCCAATGATGAAAGTGCTACAGCTACACTATTCTCAGCGATGGCACCCCTAAATCTGTCTCCTGCCCTTGCAAGGTATTCATGTGCTGTAATTCCTGACATTCCAGTTAACAAACCCGTATCAGAGTGATAAAGCTTAAAAGCAGTTGGATCTTCCCACGTTGAAACAGGGAATCGTCCCTCCGATACTCTACGACAGGCAGTTACAATACCAGCTGCCTTCAGCCATTCTACTGCGGCCCCATAATCCGCAGACCTTGCACCACTGCGTATTGTCTTGTATTGAAACTTACGGTTCTCCTTAGCCAACTGTGCCGGTAAAGATTCATAGACAGCTATAATCCGTACCGTCTCAGTTTTGTCAGCATATCTCGCCATATCTGCTATAAAAGCATTATTTATGCTTTTCTTAGCCATGTCCAACATCGGGGTATCGCCTGTTGCAGTGTACTCATTTACCACCTGTGGCATACCTCCGATGTAAATAAAAGTACGGTAGAAATCATTGAACATTTCATGAAGTGAGCATTGTGTAAACCCATTGAACGACTCCCTGATTAGTTCAACTGCATCCTTCCCTCTTACAACCCACAAAAATTCCTCAAAATCAAGCGGGTACATATTTAAAGTATCGACCTTCCCGACAGGATAGGAACTGTTATCACGATTTATAGAAACACCCAGGAGTGAGCCAGCCGCTACAACATGATATCCCGGGGCCTCTTCACAAAAGTACTTCAGGGAAGTTAATGCTCTGCTGCAGGATTGAATTTCATCAAAGAACAGCAGTGTCTTTCCCTCAATGACCGGCTCTCCTGTAAGCACAGATAATTCTTTAATTATTCGCTCGGGTAAAAGATCACGGTCAAAGACCCGTGAGAGCTCATTATTACTCTCAAAATTCAGATAAAGCATATTAATGAAATGTTTCTTGCCAAAGGCAACTATTGAATAAGTCTTTCCCACCTGCCTGGCACCCTGGACGATCAATGGCTGCCTATTTCTGCTTTTCATCCATCGTATCAGCTTAGCTTCTATCTTTCGTTCCATTTTATGCAATGTTATTACACTTTTATGATCATAATAATGCGAATATATTACATTTTTTCGTACTTGCAAGTACTTAAGTGAGAAATCTTCATACTTGATCACGGATATCACTCCCTTATCCGATACCGCAACATTTAATATCTTTGCACGGAACAAATTATTGACATTATGTTTTCTGGAATAGTAGAGGAAGCCGCGCCGGTGGTGCGCATAGAACAGGACAGGGATAACATCCACATAACAATGCGGTGCTCATTTGCCGGTGAGCTGAAGATCGACCAGAGCGTGTCGCACAACGGCGTCTGCCTCACGGTGGTGAAGAGAGAGGGTGACACCTACACGGTCACCGCTATCCGCGAGACCCTCGATAAGACCAACCTGGGGCTGCTCAGGCCCGGCGACAAGGTCAACCTGGAACGCAGCACCCGCCTCGACGGTCGTCTTGACGGCCACATGGTGCAGGGTCACGTCGACCTCACAGCAACATGCACCTCGGTGCGCGAAGCCGAAGGGTCATGGTACTACACCTTTGAGTACGAACCGACGTCCCCCGAGCATATCACAGTGGAGAAGGGCTCTGTCAGCGTCAACGGCGTCAGCCTGACCGTTGTCAACTCCAGGGACAGGTCGTTTGAGGTGGCCATCATCCCCTTCACATGGGAGGTTACCAACTTCCACCAGATCCAGGAGGGTACCATGGTCAACATCGAGTTTGACATCCTCGGCAAGTACATCGCCAAGATCGTCCGTCAGATTCTGAACAAGGATGAAGGAAGGCAGTAGGCAACAGGCAATGGGCAGTAGTGTAAATAAGCGAAAAGTAGT
>CALMRD010000109.1 GCA_937871625.1 uncultured Bacteroidales bacterium
TGGTCATACCTGCAAGGAGAAAACGGGCGCGTAGTGACTCCTTGAGGGTAAAGATCAAAGCAGCCAGAAGCAGCGGCACTGCAAGGAAAAGGGTTACATAATCCTGGGCAATACCCTGAATGGCAACATCGGCAGACATATGCCTGTAAAGACCGTTCCCGTAGATTGTGACTGAATTGCCCCGAATCGACTGGTGTTCATAAGGTTCGGTTCCATCACGTGAAAAAATACCTGACGATGTGGCAATTACAGCCATTACAGCAATAACGGAAACGAGGACTGAAATTGTTTTTTTGTTCTTCATCAGAACTAAGATTTGATGTAAATATAGTAAATAGCAAAACTGTTACTTTTAAGTACCCCTTTCTTCCTACGAAGCTAAATTGTGCAATTTTTCGGAATATTTCACTCTAATAAATTCAATAGGACCGGGATTTTCCAAGCTATCATGAGGATGCATTGGTGGTGGATCAGGCCCGTAAACCAATAGACCATAAACTGATTGTAGTTTAGACTCTTTTGGGATAACATATATTCCTACACTTGCCACTTTTATAGACTCAACTGCATATTGCTGATTTTCACTTGAAAATAATGCTCCTGTCATCGAAATAAATCTTAATTTCACGCATGCTTCTGACCAAACTGCATATTCCTCCTGCGGGAAAGAATACTGTTTATCGGCCTGATCTATATGAAAAATTAAACACTGGACTGAGTCGGAAACTAATTCTTGTTTCCGCACCTGCAGGGTATGGCAAAACAACACTGGTAAGCGACTGGATAAGCCAGCACAAAATTCCGGCGACATGGCTATCTCTGGACAATGGTGATAATGATCCAACAGTTTTATTGAGCTATGTAATAGCGGGAGTTCAGACCATTCACCCCGAATTTGGGCAAAGTGCACAGCGTCTTTTAAATTCACCCAATCCACCTTCTGTTGAATCAATTGCCAGCCTGCTGATAAACGAATTACTCGGTATTGATCAGCATTTTTTGTTGGTTCTCGACGATTTTCATCTGATAAATAGCAGCGAGGTACTAAAGTTGGTTGCCTACTTATTAGAGCATATTCCCGGTAATGTCCACATTGTGATACTGACCCGTTCCGATCCGGCGCTATCTCTTTCAAGGATAAGGAGTCAGCATCAGCTGGCTGAGGTACGATTGTCAGACCTTAGTTTTTCGGCAAATGATATTTTTATTTTGTTCAATAAGAAGCTTAAACTGGGATTATCTGTTGACGAAGTCCAATCTCTTAAAATAAAAACAGAAGGGTGGATTGCCGGGCTGCAGCTGGCAGCTATATCAATGCAGGGCAGCGAAGATATCTCAGGATTCATTCAAAACCTGAGAGGCGACAACCGGTATATAATGGATTACCTGATTGAGGAGGTTCTAAAGACTCAAACAGACCACATCAGGGAATTTTTGCTGCAAACCTCAGTGCTGGAACAGATGTCGGCTCCTCTGTGCAATGCTGTTTTGAACAGGAGTGACAGCCAGTTGATACTTGAAACACTGGAAAGAGATAACATGTTCGTAATACCTCTCGATGAGGAGAGAAGGTGGTACAGATACCATCACCTCTTCGCCGAGCTATTAAAGCAGCGACTTCAATTAGGCGAAAATGCAACTATTATTGAGCTTCATAATAAGGCGATTGAGTGGTTTAAGAAGAATTCAATGCCGCTATTAGCAATTAGACATGCAATAGCTATTCAAAATCATGAAAAAAGCATACAACTGATTGGTAGTGTGGTTGAAGAAATGTGGGAGAAAGGGCATCATATAGCGATTTTGAACTATGGAAGCATATTGCCAGAAGAGTTGATAAAGAAAAATGCATACTTATGTTTATATTATGCATGGGTTTTGATCATTTCAGGCCAGGTTCAGAAAGGAGCAACCTTTCTAAATGATGCTGAAACATTTTTTGACAGCAATTACGATAATAATATTCTGAACAACAGCATCTCTGATAAAAAGAATTTATGGGGTAAAATTACAGTTGCTTCTGCATATTTACATTCCCAGTTAAATAATCCTTCAAAGACAATTGAATATTTTAAAATTGCACTTGACAACCTGGGCCCTGAAGAATCATTATGGCTGGGATGGGGATGGTTTGCATTTGGCATGGCTCAATTTAGCCTGGGTGATCTGTCACAAAGTATAAATGCCTTCAATGAAGCTTTCAAATATGGCAAACAATCGCATAACATACATCTAATCTCCACTGTTGCACAACGGCTGTCAGATTGCGAACAACAGCTTGGGCATTATCGCTCAGCTTATGAGAAATGCTCAGAATTTATTACTTATATGAATGATAATGGATATTCTGACATTGTTAACTCGGATTGGTCATATGCCGGATTACACGTCACAATTGGCAATACTCTTCATATGTGGGGCAACAGTGATGAGGCATATGAATCTGCGCAGATAGCTTACAAGATGTACAAAGAAAGCAGAGATATTATGCTTGGAGTATCAGTACTCCTTCTCAATTCTATGGTATTGAGTACACGGGGTGAAAAAAAGGAATCAGAACTGATGATTCTTGAAGCAGAGAAGCTTTGCGAGAACAATCAACTTTTGCCCTATCTGTATAATATGTTACAGTCTCTAAAATTGATGTTTTACCTTAATATGAATCAGGAAGAAAAGGCAAAGTTAATAGTCAATAAGTTAAAACTTTGCCCGACAGATAAAATTGATCACCTGAATGAGACAATATACCTGGCATATGCTTATTATCTTCTTGTGCAGGGACAAAATAAAGAAGCAGGTAGCATACTTTTCCAATTGCATGATATTACCTATACCAGCAAAAGAGTAGAAAGATTAATTGCCGTAAAAATAATTTATGCAATTTATTTTAAATCGACAAACGACTTTGATGAAGCATACGAGAAGCTGATCGATGCATTACAACTTGCTGCTCCAGAGAATCTGGTTATGTTTTTTATACATAATATTGGTGAAATTGAGGATTTACTCACAGTAATCTTTAAGAAACCTGCTTTTATCGAAAAAGTACCGTCGCAATTTATCGAAAACATCAAAATTGCCATAGATAAGTATCATAAGGCATTAAATATGAATAGCTTAGAAGTCTTGAGTATCAGGGAAATAGAGATAGTCAGGTACGTTGCTAATCATTTGTCAAATCAAGAAATTGCGGATAAACTTTTTATCTCATTAAATACCGTTAAAACCCATTTAAAGAATATCTTTCTGAAACTGGAAGTTGACAACCGTTCCGATGTAGTTTCTAAAGTAAAAGAAATAGGCCTGATTTAGGATAGATAACCAAAAGTCTCAAAATCACTCCATCAAATCACCCTCGAGGGTGATTTTTTTTTGATGGGTGTCCCCGACCTTTGTTGAGAATTTATTCAATGAAATTATGACAAAGAGACGACTATTATTCTTGCTGATACTGCTTTTAATAACCTTAAAAGGAATGGCACAACAGAATTATACTATCAGCGGTTACATCAGAAGCTCAGAAACAGGTGAGGCGCTTATTGGTGCTACAATACACGTAAAAGAGTTATATAAGGGAGCTATGGCAAATGCATATGGTTTTTACTCAATTACCTTGCCCGGAGGAAAATATACAGTTCAATATTCATACATGGGCAACATTAGTAAAACTGAAAGTATTGAATTAACCGGTAACCTCAGTAAGATTGTTGAGTTAGAGCAGGCATCTGTAGAAATTGCTGAAGTTGTAATCGTTAGCGAAGCCAGCAATAAGAACATTAAGGCTCCGGAAATGAGTGCTGTAAAAATCTCTCCACAAGATGTGGCATCTGTTCCGGTGATATTTGGCGAGCAGGATATTTTAAAAACCATTTCACTTATGCCTGGAGTAAAATCAGCCGGCGAGGGGAATAGCGGCTTTTATGTAAGGGGTGGAAGTGCCGATCAGAACCTGATAATTTTGGATGAAGCCCCTGTATATAGTTCAGCACATTTACTGGGCTTTTTCTCAGTATTCAATTCTGATGCTGTAAAGGACATGGTGTTTTACAAAGGCAATGCTCCGGCAAATTATGGCGGCCGCCTGTCATCGGTTCTGGATATTCAAATGAAGGAAGGCAATTCAAAAAATGTCGCTGTTTCAGGGGGTATAGGTTTGATAGCCTCCCGGCTCACAATAGAAGCGCCGATTGTAAAAGATAAAGGCTCTTTCATTATTTCAGGCAGAAGAACTTATGCAGATTTATTTCTGCCCTTATGGAAAGATCCTGCAGCTAAAAGCACTAAGCTATATTTCTATGATTTCAACGCAAAAGCGAATTATAAAATTAATGAAAAGAACAGGATATTCCTTTCGGGTTACTTTGGCAGGGATGTCTTTAAAATATCAGATGTAGTGGGCTTTAACTGGGGAAATAAGACTGCAACTTTAAGGTGGAATCATATATTCGGAAATAGACTTTTTTTAAACAGTTCCCTTATTTACAGCGATTATAATTATGGTATCGGTTATAATGTCGGGGAATTATTAGAAGTTACTTCAGGGATCAGAGATTGGAATTTAAAGGAAGACTTTCAATACTATATCAATTCAAGAAACACACTTAAATTCGGATTTAATACAATAGACCATACATTTCATCCGGGTGAGTTAAAATCGGAAAACGAATATATTACCAATTCAAAGGTTATTGACAAAAAACACACTGTTGAAAGTGCTTTTTATGTTTCCCATAAGTTTGATATATCAGACAGATTAATAATAAATTATGGCTTACGATACTCAAATTGTGCTGTTATCGGTCCGGATACAATTTATTCCTATAACGAGAATGACAATATAACCAGTTCAAAATCCTACAACAAAGGGGAAATCATTAAGAATTATGGCACTCTTGAACCCAGAATGACATTAAACTATATTGTCAATGAAAAAATGTCTGTTAAAATGTCTTTTGCAAGGAATGCTCAGTATATGCATCTTCTGTCAAATTCAACAGTCTCTTTTCCCACCGACGTATGGATCTCGAGCAGTAAAATTGTGAAACCACAGATTGCCGACCAGATTGCGGTTGGGTTTTTTGAAAATTTCAAAAACAATATGTTTGAAACTTCAATAGAGGTATATTATAAAAACTTCCAAAACCAAATCGACTATCAAAACGGAGCAAATATAATACTTAACAAACATGTTGAATCTCAGCTGGTTTTCGGAAAGGGAAGAGCTTATGGAACAGAACTTTTTATTAAAAAGCGGACAGGGGATCTAACTGGCTGGATTGGATATACCCTATCAAGAACTGAACGATCGATTAACGAAATTGATGATGGAGCCTGGTATCCTGTAAAACATGACAGAACACATGATGTGTCAATTGTTTTGATGTATGATATTAACGATAGATTGAATGTGTCAGCAAATTGGGTCTATAACACCGGAAATGCAGTTACTTTTCCGGAAGGGAAATATGTAATTGATGGAGTTACAGTTCCGGCATATACTAACAGAAATGGATACCGTATGCCAGATTACCATCGCCTTGACTTAGGAGTAACTCTCACAAATAAAAAGCGGGGAAAATTTGAATCGGGCGGACATACCATGAGCGTCACAAACGAATACCCCGGAACCTTTGCATATATCTGCCCCCTCAGCATGGGAATCCGCGAGGATCAGCCGGATATCGATGCAAAACTGCTGGGAATCAAAAATGCCGGATATAAGCTTTACTGGATAGGATGCGGCGATGAGGACTTCACTTTTACGAGTGCCAAAAACCTTGACGCAGCCCTTACGCGCAACGGACTTGAACATACTTTCTTTATCTCCGGAGGAGGACATACCTGGGCCAACTGGAGGGTTTACCTCAATACATTTGGTCAGCTTCTGTTTAAATAATCCCGGCCGAAATTCCGAAGAAAATTCTTAACGACTAAAAGAGAAATCAATGAACAAGAAACTTATATTTTCAGCACTATGCCTTTTCATCTTCATGGGATCATTCGCCCAGGAACTGGCAAACTTCATGGGCCGCCGGCCGGTCATATCTCCTGAGATAAAAGGCAGTGAGATCACTTTCAGGATCTCCGCACCCTATGCAGCCACAGTCAAACTGTTCGGTTCTTGGATGCAAAACTTCAACTCGGCAGTTGATCTTACAAAGGATGCAGAAGGATTATGGTCAGTTAC
>CALMRD010000110.1 GCA_937871625.1 uncultured Bacteroidales bacterium
ATGCGACTGGCGCTGGCCGAAGCGGAAAAGGCCGCCGCACGCGATGAGGTGCCTGTCGGTGCCGTCATAGTGGCAGGCAGGAGCGTGATCGCCCGTGCCCACAACCTGACAGAGACGCTCAACGACCCTACAGCCCATGCCGAGATGCAGGCCATCACGGCCGCCACCTCGTTCCTTGGCGGGAAATACCTCACCGACTGCACCATATATGTGACGGTGGAGCCGTGCGTCATGTGCGCGGGAGCGCTTGCATGGAGCCAGGTGGCACGACTGGTCTACGGGACTCCCGATGCCAAAAAGGGATACACCACCACCGGAGCCGCAATCCTCCATCCCAAAACGGAGGTGAGCAGCGGGGTGATGGCTGATGATTGCGCCCGGCTGATGAAGGACTTTTTTGCGGGCAAAAGAAGGTGAGATGCTACGCGGACTCCAACAGACAGAGCTACCCTGTGCCAGGTGAAGAAGATCCTCACTGCAAGACTTCGATGGACAGTGCTACCCTGTGCCAGGCGGAATAGATTCTCGCTTAGAGAATCCGGAGAACAGAGCTCTTTTGCGCCAGATGGAATTGATCCCGGCTGCATGGCTCCAGAGTTCATAACCTCTTTCCGACGGAGTTAGGCCCTCCTCCCCCGGGCCGTATTGAAAAAAAATTATTAGGTTTGTTGAAAACAGTACGGTCATGACCCTCGACAACGGTAAGAAGATAGTGCTCCTGAGACTCATAGGGTTTATAACAACCTTGATTTATGTGCTGTACATCTTCCTGGCATACTTCCCGAAGATATTCAGGCATGCCATGAGTGAAACCAGTGTCAACATCATGACTGCAGTCGTTACGGCAGCCTTCCTGCTGGTGCTGCTGTGGCCGGCCATCATGAAATACCGATACATCTGGTTCTCAGCCGATGAGCGCAGCGTTACCCTCCGCTGGTACAAAACGGGAGTGGTGCCCGGCGAGAGCAAGAGCATCGAGATACCGGCGGAAAAGTTTGCAGGCTTCGAGATGACAAAAAAGGCTATGGGATTGCATCACTACCTGACACTGTTCCAGCAGGTGCAGGGACGGAGGGCCGCCTACAGTCCGGTCAGCATCACTGCCCTCTCCGCCAGGCAGAGGAAAGAGATCGCCAACACTCTTAGCAACTATAAATCAGCCGTTTAGAACTAATCGGACAAAACATGAGCAAAATCATTTTTCATGACTGAAGGTTAGATGACCTTTGGAAATGATTTGATTTTAAATTATTTCACAAACCAAAAATATTTATTGTTATGAAAGTACAAACGATTCTGGCTGAGCTCGAGAAGAAACATCCGGGTGAGGTCGAGTATCACCAGGCTGTCAAGGAGGTCCTCGAATCGATCGAGGAGGTCTACAATGAGAATCCCAGGTTTGCCAAGGCCGGCATCCTGCAGAGGCTCATTGAGCCCGACCGTATCCTGACGTTCAAGGTACCCTGGGTTGATGATCAGGGCAATGTCCGGGTCAACCTGGGCTACAGGGTGCAGTACAACGGTGCCATCGGCCCCTACAAGGGCGGCCTCCGTTTCCACCCGACGGTCAACCTCTCCATTCTCAAGTTCCTGGGTTTCGAGCAGATTTTTAAGAACTCCCTCACCACCCTGCCCATGGGTGGCGGCAAGGGCGGTTCCGACTTCGATCCCAAGGGCAAGTCAGACAATGAGGTGATGCGCTTCTGCCAGTCGTTTATGCTTGAACTCTGGAGGCTCATCGGTCCCGAGACCGACGTTCCCGCAGGTGACATCGGCGTCGGCGGGCGTGAGATAGGCTTCCTGTACGGCATGTACAAGAAGCTGGCACAGGAGCATACGGGTGTTCTCACCGGCAAGGGCCTCAACTGGGGCGGCTCGCTGGTGCGTCCCGAGGCCACCGGCTTCGGCTGCGTCTATTTCGCCAACGAGATGCTCAAGACCATCAATGAAACATTCATGGGAAAAACGGTGGCTGTCTCCGGCTTCGGCAACGTAGCATGGGGTGCCGTCATCAAGGCTACCGAGCTCGGTGCCACGGTGGTGACGCTGTCAGGACCTGACGGTTACATCCATGACCCGAAAGGCATCAGCGGCGAGAAGATCAACTTCATGCTGAGGCTGCGTGCTTCGAACCAGGATATTGTAGAGCCCTATGCTGCCGAGTTCCCCGAGGCAACATTCCATAAGGGCAAGAGACCGTGGGAGGTTAAGGCCGACATCGCTCTGCCGTGTGCCACCCAGAACGAGCTCTGCCTTGAAGATGCAGAACACCTCGTCAAGAACGGTGTCATATGCGTCTGTGAAGGAGCCAACATGCCCTGTACCCCGGAAGCCATCGAGATCATCCAGAAGGCCAAGGTACTCTATGCTCCCGGCAAGGCTGCCAATGCAGGCGGCGTAGCCACATCAGGACTCGAGATGACACAGAACTCCATGAAGCTCAACTGGAACAGGGAAGAGGTTGACCAGAGACTTCACAGCATCATGATCAACATCCACAATGCATGCGTGCAGTACGGCACTGGCAAGGATGGCTATGTCGATTATGTGAAAGGCGCCAACATAGCAGGCTTCCTGAAGGTTGCCAACGCGATGCTCGATCAGGGCGTTGTGTAATTGTTTTCGTGCTCTTAATTATACTTTCAGAGGGGCTGTCTCAAATGGGGCAGCCTCTTTTGTTATTTGGTACTGCATCCCTGATTACCAAAGCTTCCGCAGATAGGTCGCTCAATCGAAGCGGCGATACATTTTATCACTTCCATCCCATCATGATAGTCAGAATGCTTCTGAGAAGAGCACTGAGTCTATGCTCAGAAATATTTTAGTTCCGGATGCGGTAGATGTTGCCCGGGCACGGGGTGATCACTCCTGCCAGCTCCATCTGCAGCAGGATAGGTGACAGCCGGTATACAGGCATCTCCAGCTGGCGTGCCAGGGTATCAACGGTCAGGTCGCCATCCTCCTTCAGCGCCTCCCATATCCTCTTTTCGTTGTCGGTCATGCCGGCGAAGAGCAGTGTCTGCACCGGCGCCGCCAGGGAGGCTGGCTTCCATCCGAGCAGGTATTCGATATCGGTGCAGCCCTCCACCAGGGCCGCTTTGTTGCAACGAATCAGCGCATTGCAGCCGGCCGACCATTCATCGCCGGGACGACCGGGCAGAGCCATGACGTCGCGGTTGTACGACGCGGCGATGTCGGCAGTTATGAGGGCGCCGCCTTTGATGCCCGACTCCACTATCAGCGTAGCGTCAGAGATACCCGCGATGATGCGGTTGCGCCGTATGAAGTTGTTCCTTTCGGGGAGTGTCGCCGATGAAAAATCTGTCACAAGGCCGCCGTTGTCAAGCATGGCCCTGGCGGCACCGGCATGGACTGACGGATAGATGGTACGCAGCCCGTGACCCAGCACGGCTATCGTCGGCAGTCCTGAGGCCAGCGCTGCCTTGTGGGCGGTGATGTCAACCCCGTACGCCAGTCCGGATACAATGATCAGCCCGGGAAACTTCTCCGCCAGGCCAGCCACTATCTTACGGCACAGCTCCTTCCCGTTCTGGGTGGCATGGCGTGTGCCGACGATGCTCAGTATCATCGGTGCATGCAGGTCAGCGTTGCCCCTGAGGTAAAAGGTGACGGGCGAGTCCTCACACTGTGCCAGACGCCTGGGGTAGTCGTCATCGAGATAGAAAAACACTTTAATCTTATTGCGTTCCACAAACTCCGCCTCACGGGCTGCGGCATCGAGGTACTCATGACCGGCGACGGCCCCGGCCAGTGCCGCCCCCACGCCGGGGATCCTGGTCAGGTTACGGTATGATTCCGTGAAGAGGGCCTCAACACCGCCGGTATAGGATACCAGCTTGCGTGCCGTAATGTCGCCCACCCCTGGTATCATGCCAAGGGCAAGCTTGTAAACAAGTGGTACTGATGACATTTTAATACGATGTTAGCGAGACACTATAAAGATAGGAAAAATAGGGAATAGAGGGCCGAGCGTAAAAAAATTACCCGCGTGGGTCATTTTAGCGAAGGAGCCAGATTGCAGGGAGGGCAATAACGCGAAAATTTAATCGTCTTGTTCTATTTCGGTGGGGCAGTCATTCAGAACACTACTGCCTATTCTCTACTGGCTACTGCCTGAAAAAAAATCTCTTGTGTTACGAGCAGACTGTCATAGAGAACACTACTGCCTATTGCCTACTGCCCAATGCCTTAAAAACATTACTTTTGCGGGATGAAGATCATCGACACCCATAACCATATTTATCTGCCTGAGTTCGACGCCGACCGCGATGAGGTTATCAGGAGGTCTGTTGATGCCG
>CALMRD010000111.1 GCA_937871625.1 uncultured Bacteroidales bacterium
GTGCAGGCCTTGGGCTACTGTACAGGAACTTTTCAGAAAACTATCTTGAAGCAAGCATCCACGGACTTAAAGAGGAGATCCGCAAAGCAAGGGAGAAGACACTTGGCATAATAGGCATTAACGTCATGGTCGCTATGACGAATTTTGTGGACATGATAAAAACTTCCATAGCCGAAAAAGTTGATATTATTATTGCCGGAGCCGGCCTTCCGCTCGATCTTCCCTCTTATTTAAAAAAAGAAAGCCTTACAAAACTTATTCCAATCGTCTCATCTGCCAGGGCAGCAAAAATAATATGTGAAAAATGGAAATCCAATTATAACTACCTTCCGGATGCAGTTATTGTAGAAGGACCAAGGGCAGGAGGTCATCTTGGATTTAAGGAGGAACAGATCGGAGATAATGATTACGTACTGGAAAAACTTGTCCCTGAAATTGTTAGCGAGTTAAAAATCTTTGAAAATAAATATAATCAATCAATTCCCCTTTTTGCAGCAGGTGGTATTTATACAGGAGAGGATATTAACAATATCATGAAACTGGGAGCATCGGGTGTTCAAATGGGAACGATATTCGTAACTTCCAGTGAATGTGATGCGCCTCAGGCTTTTAAACAGGCATACATTGATGCAGAAGAAAAGGATATTGAAATAATAAAGAGCCCTGTGGGAATGCCGGGAAGAGCTATTCTTTCAAGTTTTATCAGAAAAGTGAAAGAGGGTAAGAAACAACCCAAAAAATGCCCGTTTAAATGTATTAAGACCTGTGATATAGATAAAAGCCCTTACTGCATCATAACAGCACTGATAAACGCTCTTAAGGGCAACTTTGAAAATGGTTTTGCATTTGCGGGAAGCAATGCATTCAGGGCAACCAGGATATCCTCGGTAAAAGAGATCTTTCAATCTTTAATTCAGGAATATAAAGAGAGCCGGTAAGAGGATAAGGAAATAATCAGACAACATCCCTGAATACTCTTCTGAAATGATACCCGTAGATACTATAAGTTACAGCCAGCGGCAATGACTTTGGTTTGTTAAATATGCTCCAGAAGAGAATTTTCCAGAAATAGACACGGTCCCTGGTTAAAACTCCAAGGTATATCATTGATTTTATCAGGGCCAGAAACCTGTTAAATGAGATTGGTTCGACACGAGGGGGATTAAACTGTTTCAGGAATAATAATACTCTGGCATAATAGGCCTTGCACGAATAAATGTTCTTTATAATTTTATGATACCCTTCCATCAGCTCATTCTTGTCCATTGCCGGAACAAAATTCATCGAGTAATCAGTATTGTTACCGGTGAAGCTGTCAATTATCCTTCCTTCCTTTTCTAATCTGCGATATAATCTGGATAATCGCGGTGCATTAAGAAGCCCTACCATTGCGGTTATTATCCCGCTTTTTTGGATAAAGTCGATCTGCCGCTGAAAAATATTAGGCGGATCATTATCGAATCCCACAATAAACCCGGCATGTACTTCCATCCCATTACGCTGAATAATGTTTACACAATCGATCAGATCGCGGTTTTTATTATTTTGCTTATTACATTCAGCCAGACAACTCTCTTCAGGCGTCTCAATTCCTACAAATACTTTTGCGAAACCTGCCCTGACCATCATATCCATTAGATCATTATCGTCCGACAGGTCAATTGAGGCTTCCGTTATAAAATTGAACGGATTGCCTTTTAGCTCCATCCATTCAATAATTGACGGCAGCAGTTCACTCTTCAGCTTCTTTTTATGACCAATAAAGTTATCATCCACGAAAAACACACTGCCTCTCCAACCTATCCTTAGGAGCTGATCGAGTTCGGCTATGATTTGCTCCGAGGTTTTTGTCCGGACCTTGCGGCCGAACAGCGCTGTAATATCGCAGAATTCGCAATCAAAGGGGCATCCCCTTGAGTATTGTATACCTGCGGTTGCATATTTGCTGGATTTCAGAAGTGAATAATCAGGCAACGGCGATTTGGTAATATCAGCAAATTTTACCGAGCTGTAGATCCTTTTCGGACCGCCGTTCTGAAGGTCATCGATGAAAAGAGGCAGGGTTATCTCTGCTTCATTAAGTACCAGATGATCGACCTCGGGGAATTTCTCATATTCTTCTGTAAACAAAGGTCCTCCTGCAACTATCTTTACACCGAGCTGTAGGCATCGCTGTATGACTTCCTTCACAGAAGCCA
>CALMRD010000112.1 GCA_937871625.1 uncultured Bacteroidales bacterium
AGATTACCGCTCAGCGGTGAGACCCTTCTTTCTTGGCAACCAGTATTTCCTGATCGTCAATGAGATATTCCAGGATGTAAGGCTGGTGGGAGCACCGCCATCCGCCATCGGCAAGTTCGGCGGTGACACTGACAACTGGGTATGGCCCCGTCATACAGGCGACTTCTCGCTCTTCAGGGTCTATGCCGACAAGGATAATAAACCGGCAGACTGGGCAGCGGACAATGTGCCCTACAGGCCTGCATACCATTTTCCTGTCTCTCTCGCGGGCGTGAAGGAGGGCGACTTTACCATGGTATTCGGCTACCCGGGACGTACACAACAATATGCACCCTCGCACCACATCCGGATGCTCAAGGATGTCATCTACCCGAAGCAGGTGGAGATACGCGGCAAAAAGATCTCAATAATGGAGCAGGAGATGGCAAAGGACCCTCTTATCAGACTCAAATATTCGGGTAAATCATTCGGCATGGCCAACGGCTGGAAGAAGTGGATAGGAGAGATACAGAGCCTCGACAAGATGAAAGGTGTGGAACGCAAGCAGGCTTTTGAGAAGGAGTTTGCGGCCTGGGTGGCTGAAGAACAGGATCGTCTCCGAAAGTACGGGGAGATATTTGACCGGTACAGCGAGATATACGACAGCTATCAGGATCTATACCTGGTGAATATCTATACCTCAGAAGTATTTTTCAGCAGCGGGGCTGAGGCCGTTGGCCTGGCAGGCAGGTTCAGGAGGGCTGTGGAGCTGGCGACGGAAAAGAGCACCGAGCTGGATAAGGAGCTGGAGAGGGTGAAGAGCTATGCCTCCGGCTTCTTCAGGAACTATGACTCTTCGGTTGACAGAAAGCTCTTTGTGGCGGTGATGGATCTCTACGGCAGGAATATAGCCCCGGAGTGGCAGGCACCGGCCTACAGGGAACTATACGCCTCCTGCAGGGGGGACTTCGGATCGGTTGTTGACCAGCTGTTCGCAAAGTCACTCTTCACGGATGAGAACAGGGTCAATGTGTTGCTCAGCGGGTTTGACGCGAAGAGGGTTAAAAAGGATCCATTCTATCTTCTGGCCCTGTCAGCATCTGAACTGCTGGATCAGAGGGTACGTCCGGAGCTGGCTTCCCTCAATGCCCGCCTGGAGAAGCTGAACAGGCTTTACATGGCGGGGCAGATGGAACAGGGAAAAGACAGGGTCTTTTATCCTGATGCCAACTCAACCCTCAGGCTGGCCTACGGTAAGGTTATTGGCTACGAGTCACGCGATGCTGTGCATCACAGGCACCAGACCACCCTCACCGGAGTGATGGAGAAAGATAACCCGGAGATATATGACTACGATGTGCCTGACAGGCTGAGGGAGCTCTATGAGAAAAAGGATTTCGGCAGGTATGCCACAGACGGCGACGTGCCCGTATGCTTCATAGCCAACAACCACACCACTGGCGGCAACTCAGGAAGCCCGGTGCTAAACGCTGAAGGTCACCTTATAGGCGTCAACTTTGACCGTGCCTGGGAGGGTGTCGCATCGGATATCATGTACAATCCGAAGCAGAGCCGCAACATAAGCCTTGACATCAGGTACGTGCTTTTCCTGATAGACAAGTTCGCCGGGGCCGGCTATCTCATTGAAGAGATGACACTGGTTGGTGAGCCTCAGCATACTCCCTGACCTGGAAGACGAAAGCCTGCAGCCTGGTCTCCAGGGAGACGGTATCCTGTCCGTCATAGGGTATATTCAGGAAGGGAATGTTGTTGTTGTCCTTCCTGAATGAGTCACTCACCGATGCCACCAGTGTTCCAGGCATACAGGTGAAGGGTAGTATGGCAGCTATCCCCGAGACGCCCCTCTTTGCCAGAGCTGCCGAGGTGCCCATGGCTATCGGAGGATCACCGTCATAGAACTCGCTGACGTACCTGTTGCTCAGTTCAAGCATCTCATGAAGGGAGACATCCTTGGTGGTGTCGGTGTATTTGTTGATGCCCCTGAGGAGATAGTCGACGATCACCTCCTGACCGATGGCCTGGATCTTCGACTTGATCACGCCCCTGGTGTCATTCTTCCACCTGCTGTCGCGTGTATATCTATGGGTGGAGTATGTTATCCATTCCGAGAAGGGACCGATGGTCACTTCAGCACCCAGCGCCTCAAGCCTGTTGGCAATGTTGCCATTACACCCGGCGTTGTCGCGCATGTAGACTTCACCTATCACCGCAATGACAGGCTTCCTGCGGCTCCTGTCGACCTTCACGGCCATAAACTCATGCGCCGTCTCCACCAGGATCCTTCGCAATCCCCTGCAGTTATTCTCTATGGAAGCTTCACTCTTCTTCAGGGCAGCCTGGTATACCGCTTCTGTGTCGCCGGGGTTGAGCTCGTAGGGCCTGATCTCCCTGTAGAGCTTCCTGATATAGTCAAAGGCCACAAATCCCTTCCAGGCGTTGATACGGAACCGCTGGCTGCGGTCTCCGGCAAGGTCAGCATATGATGTGTCATTGGAGGGGGTCACCAGCTCTGCTTCCCTGAACCCGAGCCTGTCAAAGAGTATCCTCTGGAACTGGTTGTACTGCCCGAAGCGGCAGGGACCGTTATGGTCGGGCATGAAGAAGCTCATCCTTGACGGGTCGGCGCCCGGTTCCATAAGCTTCTTGAGGAAGCTGCCGGTGGTGCATATCATCGGGAAGCACTCCTTGGAGGAGGTGTATTTTCTTCCCAGGGCAATATCCTCTTCGGTCTGTTTGGGCAGCACCTCCGAGGGGATGCCCACGCTGCGCGCTGCCGCAGCAACAAAGTAGGCACCGTCATGCATATAGGGGAAGTAGAGCGTCCTGTTCACCGGTGGCTCGGCAGGACTGGGCCTCGGCCTGATGACCTCGATCTCCTTCTTCTCATTCTGTTCTGATCCCTTCAGGCTGTCAAGGAAGGCCTCGATGCGTGTTACCATACCGGCATCGGCAGAGTGCTCATCCACCTCCAGGTGGAGGAAAGGCTTGCCCTTAAGCTCCTCGGTGACATAATGCCAGATAAAGGAGTCAGGACCGCACCTGAAGTTGCTGATATAGACTGCATAAAGTCCCTCGGTTTTCGCTACATGCTGGGCCGCGGCGATCATCTTCTGCCCGTTGGGCCAGTACATGTTCCTGTAATTGCCGTATATATGAGCCGGTGAAAGGTCCAGCATGTCAAGCGGTATGGGCATGACGTTCTGCGCCAGCAGCTTCTCAGCAAGGTTGAGGTTCAGATGAGGGTCAGAGCTGTTGTACGGGCGGCCGAGGATAATGACCGGCCGGCAACCTTCCGGAAGATTATCCATCACCGTTCTGCCGAATTCCACCAGCCCCTTTTCAAAGGCTACCTGAACGCCGTCAGCCTTGTATATCGCATTCTTTATCTTTCCGGCGTCAAGCTTGAATCTCTCGCCGAAGAAGGCGGTCATCTCCTTAACAAGGGCCCTCTCAAAGTACCTGAAGTGGAGAGTGGGAGTGAGGAACTTCTTCTCATCCACCTTTCCCCTCAGGGCTGCCTTTACCATGAAGGGGAACGACTGAATCCACGGACAGTTGGAGTTGGTGGTGGTGTCTCCCTCGCGGTATTTGCCGCTGACGATGAAGGGGAGGAAGATATAGTCCGCACCCCTGTCGATCAGATCCACGACATGGCCGTGCATCAGCTCCACGGGAAGGCAGGTCTCTGCCGTGACGGTCTCCAGTGAACGTGTCACAAGACTCTTGTCCGACTCCCGTGAAAGGATAACGTTAAAACCAACCTCCTCAAAGAAGGTTCTCCAGAAGGGAAACTGCTGGTAGTAAATCATGAGGGCCCTGGGGATGCCTACCGTGGGCCTGCCGTCGGCCTCCCTCTCAAGGTAATCGCCCATGAGCATCTCTGTTCTCTTTTTAAAGAGATTGGGCAGAAGGTCCGTCTTTTTCTTTCTTGAGTCTATCTCATATTTTTCACAGCGGCCGCCATAGTATAGCGACTTGCTCTCGCCCGCTATTTTCACCCTGCTGATCTCACAGTGGTTTGTGCAGCCATTGCAGACAAACCTGGTGATCTCATATGAGGCATTGCGTATGCCGAAACCCTTGAATGTACTCTTCTGGCCTTCGGTCATCGTATTCTGTGCCAGTATGGCAGCGCCGATAGCCCCCGTCACGTCGAAATGGGGCGGGATAATGATCTTTTTCCCCAGCACCTGCTCGAAAGCAGCAACCACGGCCTTATTGTTGGTCACCCCGCCCTGGAAGAATATCTTATCACCTATCCTGCGGTCAGCGACCACCTTCTGAAGGTAGTTGTAGACTATGGAGTAGGCGAGGCCGCCCACGAGGTTGTCATTGCGGGCTCCCTTCTGCATGAAGCTGTTCAGGTCCGATTCCATGAAAACGGTACAGCGGTCGCCCAGCTTCACCGGTGAGGCTGATTTCAGAGCCATGCTGCCGAATTCACCCACGATGCTTATATTCAGCTTCTCGGCCTGCTCCTCCAGAAAAGAGCCGGTGCCGGCAGCACATACCTTGTTCATCTCGAAGTCGACCACCACCCCGTTCTCAATGCTGATGTACTTTGAATCCTGACCGCCTATCTCAAAGATCGTATCGACGGTGGGGTCATAGTCGATGGCGGCAGTTGCCTGCGCCGTGATCTCGTTGCGGATGGTGTCGGCACCGATGAAGTCGCCGGTGAGATAGCGGCCGGAACCGGTGGTGCCGGCACCTATCACCTCCACCTCTTCCCCTACCTCGTCGTATATCTCGGTCATCCCCCTCTGTATCGCTTCCAGCGGCTTGCCGGCCGTGGGTAGATAGCGTCTTGCAACCACATTGTGATCTGCATCGATGAGCACTACATTGGTGCTTAGTGATCCCACGTCAATGCCGAGGTAGACAGGCAGCTTCTCAGTGCCGTTCTTCATAAACTTCACCTCCTTGCTGTAAAGAGCTTCGGACTCCCTGAGCTGCGGAAGGCTCACAAACAGGGTTGTGCTCCTTTCAAGATATTCATGGAGTTTCTGCAGCCCGTCAAATTTCCCGGTTCCGGTGGCGCCGGAGCGAACATACATCACCGCCCCGATGGCACCCATGGATGCATGATGCTCAGGGATGATCAGCTCACCATCCGTCAGGCCGAGCACCTCCCTGAAGGCCCTTACCATGCCTTCGTTTGCCGCCACCCCGCCGGAGAAGACGACGGGCTTCTTTATCTCCTTGCTGCGCGCGACAGTACTGCGGAAGTTCCTTGCCAGGGCAAAGCAGAGCCCGGCGACAATATCATGAAGCGGCGTCGCTATCTGCTGGTGGTGTATCATGTCGCTCTTGGCGAAGACACTGCAGCGGCCGGCGATACGCGGCGGGTTGACCGACTTCATGGCCATCTCTCCAAACTCCTTCTCTATCGGCACGCCTATCCTCCTGGCCTGCTGGTCAAGGAATGACCCTGTGCCGGCAGCACATATGCTGTTCATCTCAAAGTCAACCAGCCTGGCGTACTCATCTCCCGGCTCCCTCTCAAGAACTATAAGTTTTGAATCTTCGCCACCGATCTCTATCACGGTGCGGGCATCAGGGTAGAGACGCCCGGTGGAGGCAGCCTGCGAGATGATCTCGTTGACGAAGACACCCCCGATTAGTTCGGCAGCCAGCTTGCCTCCCGTACCTGTAAGGGCAACCCCCTCGATGGCATCGGCAGGATAATCATTCAGCAACAGCGTAAGCCGCTCATGAAGCTTGTTGAACGGCTTGCCGTGGACATAATCGTAGAAGTCTTCAATTATCCTGCCGGAGCTGTCAAACAATACTGTGTTCAATGAGACAGATCCGATGTCAAGTCCAAGGAAATATTTTTCGCCAGGTGAACTGTTATCCTTTCCCGTATCCATGAGTCTCAGGTTTTGGTTATCTGATCCTGCAAATGATCAGGCTGATAATATAGGAATTAATTGCTCAAAGTTACAGATTATGTGCAAAATATTACTTCAATTAGCGATTATCAGGGTAGCAGGCAATGTCAGCCATGACACCGGGCCTAAAAAATCGCCGATAACCGGTTATTGGCAACCGGGAATCGGCGACATTAATCTTCAGGCGGCAGGTGAGTCCTGCCGGTTGTCTAGTTCATCAGGATCTTCATATCCTCGTCGACGGTGGTGATACCTGCAATGCCGAACTTATCAACAAGCACATTGACCACGTTGGGTGAGAGGAATCCCGGGATTGTGGGTCCGAGGTGGATATTCTTCACGCCCAGATAGAGGAGAGCCAGCAGCACAATGACGGCCTTCTGCTCATACCATGCAATATTGTAAGCTATAGGCAGCTCGTTGATATCACTTTTACCGAAGAGATCCTTGAGCGTCAGGGCGATGACTGCGAGTGAATATGAGTCATTGCACTGACCGGCATCAAGAACGCGCGGGATGCCGTTGATATCGCCAAGCTTGAGCTTGTTGTAGCGGTACTTGGCACAGCCTGCAGTCAGGATCACAGTGTCCTTCGGGAGCTTTTGCGCAAATTCCGT
>CALMRD010000113.1 GCA_937871625.1 uncultured Bacteroidales bacterium
AATGAAAATGATCCTTCGAAAACAGAAGCAGTTCAACAATCTCTGTTTCAGTTAGTCCCTTCAATTACTTATAATTTTAATTTCTAAACCAATGAAACCATTACTGACTTTTCTAAGCCTGATCATACTCTCAACGTCATGTGAAAGTATTATTGAAATTGATTTAGACTATATGACACCAAGACTTGTAATTGAAGGTGTAGTTAATGATTCTGATGACAAGTGCTTTATTAAGTTGTCAAAAACCACAGATTATTTTTATCGGAACACAAGTCCAACGGTTTCAGGTGCTGTTATTACATTAACAGATAATGTGGGAACAATAATAAAATTCAATGAAGCTGAGGCTGGTAATTATGTGGGGGAAAGTGTACAGGTTAAATCGGATCTGAATTATACTCTTAGCATCCTTTCAGAAGGAGAGAAATATGATGCATATGCGACTATTCCTCAAAAAGTTAGTATTGATTCATTAACCTGCAAGTATTATCCGAAAAGCATCATTTATGATGTTGGCTATGTGGTAAGTTGTCACTTTACCGATCCGGGAGAGTTTCGTAATTATTACCGGGTAAAAACTTACAATATCAACGACAGAACTAAAGCAAAGAATAGTAAAGATATATATAATGACGAATTATGTAATGGCAATCATGTTGAATGGACATGGAGCTATGAGGTATATCAACAGTCTGATACCGTAGTGGTTGAGCTGTATACTCTTGATGTGCAAACATTTGATTACTATAAAACATTATTCCAAATTACTGATGGTTCAGAGATGATGTCATTTACAACCCCGGCTAATCCTAACACAAATATAAGTAATGGAGCACTGGGCTATTTTGGAGCATATACTATAAGCAGAGATACAATTATTATTTCACCGTCTCATTAAAAAAAATTCTTTACAGGTCGAAAATTTCATGAATTTCAGACAAGTATATAAGCATTTAATTAAAAATCACCCTTTCCAATCACCCTCAAGGGTGATTTTTTTTTGATGGGTGTAGTCGACCTTTGCTACATATTTATTCAATTAAACATGACAGGTAAAATCGAAATTATTGTTGAGGGACTTCTTGATAAGAAATGGAGAGACTGGTTTGATGGTATGTCAATTAGTTACGAAGGCACAAACACCAGGTTTTCGGGGAATATTAAAGATGAAGCTCATCTGCACGGGATACTTAACCAAATAAGAGACTTAAACCTCAAGCTTATTTCTGTTAATCCTGATGAAAGTCTCAATAAATAAAATGAATGGAATGAAAATGTACTCAAACAGAATGAAAGCCATTGTATGTACAAAATATGGTCCGCCGGAGGTTCTTCTGCTCAAAGAAGTAGCAAAACCTGCGCCCAAAGACGATGAGGTACTTATTAAAATATTTGCAACAGCTGTAACAGCAAGCGACATCTTCATCCGGGGTTCACAAATACCCATTAAGTTTTGGATCCTGATGAGATTGGCGATAGGATTGACAAAACCAAGAAAGTCAATAATAGGATTAGTGCTGGCCGGAGAAATTGAGTCAACAGGTAAAGACATAAAGAGATTTAAACCAGGGGATAAGGTTTATGGACTTACCGGATTCGGACTTGGTGCTTATGCTGAATACAAATGCATGAAAGAGACAGATTCAACGTATGGCTGTTTGGCAATAAAACCTGATAACATATCCTATGAAGAAGCGACTGTTGCAGCCTATGGCGGTCTTCTGGCATTTCAATATGTGGAAAAGGGAAATATCCGGCCCGGACAGGAAGTGCTTATTTACGGAGCTTCCGGAACAACAGGAACAACAGCAATCCAATTAGCCAGGTACCTGGGGGCGAAAGTAACTGCTGTTTGCAGTACTGCAAATTTAGAATGGGTGAAATCGCTTGGGGCTGATAAAGTAATTGATTACACCAGAGAGGATACGCTAAGCCCGGGAATAGAATACGATTTTATTCTTGATGCGGTTGGTAAAAGCAAATCTTCAAAATTAAAAGATGCGTGCAAGAAAGCACTTACTCAGGGAGGGAAATATGTATCAATCGATGACGGAAGCCTGATGTTAGACTCTAACCGGCTTTCATCAATCAGGGAGTTGGTTGAAACCGGACATATTAAGCCAGTCATCGACAGAATATATCCATTAGAAAGCATTGTCGAAGCACATTCCTATGTGGGCAAAGGACACAAAAAGGGGGGAGTAGTAATAACTATAAGTCATAATACCAAAAAATAAAAGACCTACCCAATGAGAAGAAATGGGAATAACTCCGTAAAACAAGCTGAAGTCATGAAGCATGTGATTATTTTAATAATGATTCTTTTTTCCGGAATGGTTGCTGCTCAGGAATGTAAAATTGATTTGCATTCATTGGCGCAACCGGATGTCAATATGCTTCAGTTAAATAAGTTTGGGCAGAGTGGATCATTTAAAATAGTCTTACCCGAAGGTTTTGATACTATATCCAACGGAGACATTATTGATCAGATGTCCCAGTGGTTTTTAAATCAGAACTCCAGGATCGATATAGTCAATGTTAAGGATGTAATTAAGTTGGAAGAGAGTTGTCATTACCTGATCATCGGGTTAGCCGGTAAATTAAAAGATCTTTCAATTTTTGATATGCCCCTAAAGGTTGACAATAACAAATGTTCTCTCGGACCAATTGTGTTAACAGATTATGATGACGCAATAGCAATAATCAACGAGAATGCACAATGTTCAGCCGTAATTGGTAATTCATATACAGCAATAAGAAACATATCGTTTGGACGTTTCCTGGGATTATATGATTATTATATTCTCATAAATAGTAAAATGAGCTATCTGGGTAATCTAAATGAAAATGAATTCTTATCCGATAGTCTTGTGGATTTAGCACTTATCCGCGAAGAAAACTACTCCCAAAAAATTGATAATGAATATATAGAAGCTCGTTTTTCGTGCAAATACAGTAAAATTAGTCAGTTTCAAAGCTCAATAGATACTTTAATCGATTCATTTGATGATTTTTGCAGGCTGTATAAAGTAAAGAAACCGGTCCAAAAACTCAAATTCTTTATACACAGAGATCAATTAGAGATAAATATAGTCAGCGGCGACCCGAAGCCCGGATCGACTGGCGGGTTGGTAATCGACAGTCTGATTCATTCAGTAGGGTTAGATAATGAGCTGTTGACACATGAAGGGGTTCATTATATCTTTAATTCCAGCTTAAAGAGTCCAAATGCTTTCTTTAATGAAGGTATTCCAATGTCTTTTGTATTGTTTCAAAATCCCGGGCGGATTAAGAATGATTGTAAATTAATTCTGGACAATTTAGAGATAGAAGATTTAGTATCTGGAAAAACAGCATTCTGGAATGGACCTTATAAAAATGGACAATGTTTATCATATCCAATATCAGGCCTTTTTGTAAAATTCTTAATAGATAAATACGGTATAGATAGGTTAAAGCTCTTTTATCGATATACTGATATAGAAAAAGGCCTTAAAGCTGTTTATAATGTGGAACTTCCAGTAATAGCAACAGAATGGAAAAATTATGTTCTAACAAATATTCAATAACTACCAGCCTGCCGGAAAGTTATGCACAAAGCAAAAAAAATGCACTATCTGGACTTATCATAATTAACAATATGACAGAAAATGCGAAATGGCTCTTATATAATCTGACAGTTGTCTTCGCCCTATACTGGGCAGGGAATTTATTCTTGTGGTTTCCCTGGAGTTTTAATGCAAATCTTGGGATCGGATTAATGTTTACAATTATCCCATTGTTTTGGGGAATTGGAATATACCACTGTTTAATCAGGTATAAAGGTAAAAAAGTTCTAACCGGAGTGATTATTAATTCGATAATTATGCTGGTTAGTGCAGTTGTTTCTGACTATCTGTTTTTTGGATTAATTCGTGGAGCAATGGACGATCTGTATCAACCCGCCACATTTTATGGATATGGATTTTTGATAATAATGCCATTCCTGGAATTACTGTTTTTCAAAAGGATAATAATCAAAAAAAGACGTCCATTAACCGCTAAAAATTTTATTTCATGGGGGGCACTTGGACTGCTCTCTCTTCTAGTATTAATAGTGGTCATTAAATTTGATATACAAGTTTAAAACATCTATAAGTCACCTCTAATTACTTAAATCTTCAAAAATTTGGTTATGAATACTAATGATATGGATATTTTCCTGATAAATATGTTTGTTGCATTGGTGGTGTTTATCGGGTTGCTTGTTTTTGCTTTGCGAGGCCGTTCAAAGAGGCCGGTTTTCAGAATATTGATATTAGCATTAGTTGTTGTTGTTTGCGGAATGTCATTTGCAAGAATATCGTATGGAATGGGAGTTCCCTGGTGGATATTTTATGGACTTCCTGCATTGACAACATTTGTGCTTCCACCACTGGTATTGCGCATGTCGATACGTGAATTAATGCTCTATGTGCCTTTGGCAATAGTTATGTCTCCTGTCATCCACATTTTCTTTTCTTTTTTCTTTGGTTGGCATGATTATATGCCACTTTTTTATGTGCCCTGGTGGCATGAATTAATATAGTGCAAAAACCGGTCTCATTGACCACATTCAGCCGGTCAGATTAACATAATCATATTAAATTATACATCAAGGATTTATCTCCGGCCAGAGATGGTCAAAATATTCCGGCGAAAGGTGGTCAAGGCCATTGGCATCTTCACTTTCTCAATTTGTTCTTCATTTCACAATAAAATAAAGAGGTCAGTTTTAACTTCGAGATTTATTTATCGTTGGGAAATGGTCGGGAAAAACACTTAAAATGAGGACATAAAAAAACCTGAATAACCTCATTTTCAGCTACTCAGGATTTTATGTTTGCGGTGCGGACGGGATTGTCCCGACACTCGCTGGGCTCGGTCGGGACGGTCCCTCTCCTCCAAGGGTTACCCTGCAAATCTGAACAAAATGCTGTTTGCACAGCATTTATCGCATTTTAATCCATCCGCTTTTGACGGCAAGCGGTCATCGCTGCTGTCTTAAAATGCCAAAGCCACGCGTTGCGTGGCTTTTTGCTCAGATTTGCGGTGCGGACGGGACTCGAACCCGCGACCCTCGGCGTGACAGGCCGATATTCTAACCAAACTGAACTACCGCACCAAAAGCGATGCAAAATTAATTCAATTTTCCATTCCTCAAAATATTTTATCAATTATATCTTTCCGTCCTGCGATCCGTGTTAACGGACCTTGAATCGCCATGTTAAACCACTGATAAATACAAGAATTACTGAATGCAATCCTTGAGGTTTCATATATTTGTTCTGAAACCTGTATATGAAGAATATTTACTTTCAGATAGCAGAGACAGACCCTCTTACGCAGGGGGTTGTTCTTGCCACTGTGACCGCGGCCACCGGATCGACGCCCCAGAAACCGGGGAGCTCCGCGATATTTGTGAACGGAAAACTCATAGCCGGCACCGTAGGAGGAGGTGTGGTGGAAAACAAGGTGAGGGAATATGCCGGCCGGTGTGCAGTTACAGGTGAGTCGGCCCTGCTTGGGTTTAACCTTGACAAGACCGGGCCTGACCCTGAGGAGGCCCTCTGCGGAGGTACTCTGACCATACTCGTCGACGCTCAACCTCTGAGGCATATAAGCGTATTCAGGGAGATGCATCAGAGCATACGGGAAGGATTACCCGGCGTGCTGGTAACCAGCATCACTGGCTCTGACAATGCCCCGATGCAGATAAAGAGATACTGGACCACCGGCAAGACCGAACTGCCACTGCCGGCGGAGTCGCGCGGTCGGATCTCGGAGGAGACTGCGGCTATTATCACCTCCGGCAGTAAGACAGAATACAGGGAGATAAAATTCCCCGCCACGGAATCAGCCGGGTCCACAAGTTTCCTCCTTGAACCTCTTTTTCCTCTGCCACGACTTGTTATTGCGGGTGCGGGACATGTGGGCAAGGCGGTGTCGCACATGGGGAGGTTTCTTGACTTTGAGGTTACAGTGATAGACGACCGCAGTGAGTTCGCAAACAGAAAAAACCTGCCTGATGCCGACAATATAGTTGTAAAGGATATTGGTCTGGCAATGAGTGATATACGTAAAGACAAGGATACATTCATTGTCATAGTTACGCGCGGGCACAGCAGCGATGCCGAGGCACTCAGGCCCTGCATAGGATCCGGAGCTGCATATGTCGGACTGATGGGAAGCAAGGTCAAGGTGGCAACTATGCGTGCGAAATTTCTTGAGAACAGATGGGCCACAGAGGAAGAGTGGAATGAGATATTCACTCCCATCGGGCTGGAGATAGGATCACAGACAGTGGAGGAGATAGCGGTGAGTATAGCGGCACAGCTCATATTGAGGAGAGGCAGCAGGCAGTAGAGGGCCGAGCGTATAATCCCGACATTGTATGTCGGGATAGCGAAGGAGCCAGGTTGCAGGGAAGGCATAAATGGGATTAAAAAAGTATCAGATAATGAACGGTATCTGGGCGATAGTGCTGGCGGCAGGTGAGTCGAAACGGATGGGTTCGCCGAAGATGCTGCTGCCGTGGATGGGAAAGACTATCATTGAACAGGTGGTTGAGAATGTCCTGTCATCTGAGGTCAGCGGAGCAGTCGTTGTGTTGGGAGCCGCAAGTGACGGTGTTAAGAGTGTTACATTGCGCTACAATGTAGTTCATTGCTATAATGAGGAATACAAGAGTGGCATGCTATCATCGGTGAGATGCGGGCTTAAAGCCCTTCCTGATGATTGCACCGCGGTGGTTGTAATGCCGGGTGACCAGCCTATGACAGGCGCCAATGAGTTAAACAGGGTGATAGCCGCCCGGAAGGAGTCAGGGAAGGGAATAGTTATGCCAGTATACGAAGGCAGGCGCGGCCATCCCCTCCTGATAGATGGAAGTTACAGGGAGGAGGTCATGACACTACCGGAGGATGAGGGCCTCCGTGCACTTGCGGCACGACACCCCGGTGATGTGTTCGAGGCTTCGACGGAGGACCCTTCGGTGCTGAGGGACATAGATACTCATGACGACTATCTGGATGAACTTAACATAATTACAAGAGATGGAAGAGACGATCCGATTTAAACTGAACAGTGAGGAGGTAGAGCTGGTTACTGACCCTAACCGGATACTACTTTGGGTACTGAGGGATCATTTCGGACTCACGGGTACAAAATACGGATGCGGAATAGGATTCTGCGGTGCCTGTACCGTGCTGATCGACAATGATCTGGTAAGATCATGCATGACGCCTGTCAGTGAGGTGGCAGGCAAGAGTGTGATCACCATTGAAGGCCTGGAGCAGGATGGCATACTGCATCCGCTTCAGCAGGCATTTATCGACCACGATGCCCTGCAGTGCGGGTTCTGCACTCCGGGTATGATTCTTACCTCCGCGGGCCTGTTGAAGAAGAATCCCGCTCCCACGCGTGATGACATCATCTCCGGGCTGGAGGATAACCTATGCAGGTGCGGAGCACATAAACGCATCATTGATGCCGTACAGGATGCAGCTGATAACATGAAAGGAGGAGAGACGATATGAAGGGGGAAAGACAAACTGAAAGAGCCGAAATGCCTGAAAAAGGAATGAAAAGAAGAAATTTCTTCAGGATACTGGGTGGAGGAATAGTACTGCTGTTCAACCCGTTCAGCTTCGACAGCCTGCTCGCATTGCCGGCGGAGCAGCGCAGGACACTGACAAAAGATTACAATGCCTTCCTCCACATCGCCGAAGACGGCACGGTGACATGCTTTACCGGCAAGATTGAGATGGGGCAGGGGATAGTCACCTCGCTGCCGCAGATGATGGCCGATGAACTGAATGTGCCTCTGGCAAAGATGAAGATTGTCATGGGCGACACAGAACTGTGCCCCTGGGACGCGGGCACCTGGGGCTCTCTCACCACCCGTGCCTTCGGTCCGGCCATGAGGGCGGCAGCAGCCGAAGCCAGGGCAGTGCTTGTACAGATGGCCTCTGAGAAGCTGGGAATACCCGTCGGGCAGCTCGAGGTAAAAGAGGGCATCGTCGCTGACATAAGGAATACCTCCAGGAGTGTCACCTACGGAGAGCTGGCCAGGGGAAAGAAGCTGGAGAAATACCTTGATGTCAAGCCACCGGTGGAGGATCATGCCAAATTCACCCTTGTGGGTCAATCCCTGAAGCACAGCGATGCCTACGACAAGGTCACGGGCCGTACCAAATACGCCGGTGACCTGAAGCTGCCGGGCATGCTTCATGCACGGATCCTGAGGCCTCCGTCGCACGGGGCGACACTGGTCTCTGCCGACCTCTCCGGTGCGGAAGCGATCGAAGGAGTGAGGGTCGTTCGCGACGGTGACTTCATCGCAGTGCTGAGTGAAGTGCGTGACCTGGTCGATCTGGCTGTGGTACGTATAGACGCCCAATACTCCTATGATGAGATGAAGGTCAGCGATGAGACGGTCTTTGATTATATCAACAATGGTGAGTACAGGATCAATGTGGTGCGCAGTGCAGGAGAGACGGAGTCGGCACCGCAGCTATGCGAAAAGCTATTCGAACAGGAATACCACGACCCATATCTTGCTCATGCTCCAATAGAAACACATACAGCTCTTGCACTTTTCGAGGGAGACAAGCTTACGGTTTGGGCCTCAACACAATCGCCTTTCGGACTTCAGGACAGTCTGGTGAGGGAGTTTGCCATGCCGCTGGAGAAGGTGAGGGTGATCACCCCCTTCGTTGGCGGAGGTTTCGGGGGGAAGAGTCCTCACCGCCAGGGTATCGAGGCTGCAAAACTGGCGCGCATTACCGGGAAGCCGGTGATGGTGGCCTGGACACGCGATGAGGAGTTCTTCTATGACACCTTCCACCCGGCCTCGGTGGTGAAGGTGAAATCAGGTATTGACGGTGAAGGAAAGATCGTGCTGTGGGATTACCATGTATATCTTGCCGGAACACGGGGTGCGGATACAATCTATGATGTGCCCCATCAACGGATCACCAGCTACAGTGAAATCAGGGACAACTATCCTGTACATCCCTTTGGTACCGGAGCATGGCGGGCGCCCAACAACAACACCAACACCTTCGCACGAGAGACACAGATCGATATCATGGCAGCATCGGCAGGCATTGACCCGCTGGAGTTCCGGCTGAAGAACCTCAGGGATGAGAAGATGATAGGTGTACTGAAGGCTGCGGCCGACAGATTCGGATACGTCGCGGGCAAAACCCCAACAGGGAGAGGAATAGGTATTTCCTGCGGCACAGACGCAGGAACCTGGGTGGCTCACATTGCCGAGGTGAAGGTCAGCGAGAGGACCGGCAGGGTGAAGGTGTTAAGATTGGTGTGCGCACAGGATATGGGCCTCTGTGTTAACCCGCAGGGTGCACTGCTGCAGATGGAAGGCTGTCTTACCATGGGCCTTGGATATACATTCACCGAGGAGGTGAAGTTTGAAGGTGGCAACATCCGCGACAGGAACTTCGACAGTTACCAGATACCGCGTTTCTCATGGCTTCCGAAGCTCGACTGTGTCATCATGGACAGGAAGGACCAGCCACCGCAGGGTGGTGGTGAGCCTGCCATCATAGGCGTGGGAGCGGCAGTGGGTAACGCCATCTTTGACGCCACCGGTGCCAGGCTCTTCAGGGTGCCGTTCACACCGGAGAGGGTGCTACAGGCAGTCGAAAGTCAAAAGTCGAAAGTCTGAAGGTCTGTTATCAGTCTCCAGTCTACAGTCACCAGTCTTCAGTACTGACTGCTGCCCCGACGCACTGCGTGGTTGGGATTGAGACTCCTCCTGC
>CALMRD010000114.1 GCA_937871625.1 uncultured Bacteroidales bacterium
TCGACTGGATCGACAAGGACAGGTTTATGGTCGTCTGCTCCGACTCCACGGGCCACGGAGTGCCGGGGGCCTTCATGTCAATGATAGGCACCGCACTGCTGCAGGATATCATCACCGTGAAGAAGATGACCAGGCCGTCGCAGGTGCTTCATGAGCTTGACAGGCAGATATTCTCAACCCTGAACCAGAACCAGGAGCTGGAGGCCTCAAACGACGGTATGGATATCGTGGTGTGCGAGTTCAACATACGTACGAGGCACCTGGTCTTTGCCTCGGCCATGAGGCCGGTGATACTCGTCATCGACGGCGAGCAGCACTATGTCAGGGGCAACCGCTCGTCGGTGGGAGGCGAATCATATACCGAGAAATTCTTTGATGACCAGGAGTATCACCTTCGTGAGGGTGATATAGTCTATCTCTTCACTGACGGCTACTGCGACCAGTTTGGGGGTGAGGGTGGCAAGAAGATGAAGGTCAGCAGACTTAAGATGCTGGTGGATGACATCAGGCCGTTACCGATGGAGGAGCAGGAGAAGCTGGTGAGGGAGTTCTTCTATGAATGGATGGGGGAGAATGAACAGGTTGATGACGTACTCTTCATGGGGCTGAAGGTCTGATCAATCTTCTCCGCAGGTGCCGGTCTCACCCAGTTTTATTACACAGGTGGTGGCAGTGTTGCTGAGGTTTCCTCCCCGGTCGCTGATCCAGAAGTCATAGTAGACAGTATCACTTTCGTTGTAAAGGAAGTAGATCATCGTCACTTCGATGGTACCCTTCAGTATCTTGTTCTGGCTGCCTGGTTCAAGGTAGGGGATGCGGTATTCGGATGGGTATAGCGGATCTGAGGGACCGGCAAGCTCAAAGATATCACCGTTTTTGCGGTAGAGTTGCATGAACAGGTTGCTGGAAGGCTCAAAGAGGGGGTCCGTAGGATCATCAAGTCCCACATCACCGTCGCCGTCTTCAAAGTAAAAGGCCAGTCTGCCTGCCCTGGAGAGATTGCCCAGGAGGTCAACGGTATCAAACAGGTCGAAACTTCTGAATTCAATCATCGGCTCAGGCGGCAGCTTCTCAATCGGGGTGCACGACCATATTGCCAGGACGACAGCCAGAGACAGTATGACAGTTATTTTTTTCATGCCTTTCAGAATCGTTTTTGCCGCAAAAACCACACCAAACTTACATAAAATCCCTTGAAAATTAACAGGCGAAATAAAATCAGGACCGGAACGCGGATTTAGCGTGGATACCAATTCATTTTTTCCGGAAATAGACCTTGACGGGTGCGCCGGTGAGTTTAAAGCTCTCCCTGAGCCTGTTTTCAATATACCGCCGGTATGATTCCTTCACGTACTGGGGGAAGTTGCAGAAGAATGCGAAGGTGGGATAGGCGGCGGGGATCTGGGTTACATACTTGATCTTTATGTGCTTGCCCTTGATTGAGGGAGGAGGTGTTTTGGCTATGTGCTCCAGCATCACCTCGTTGAGCTGTGAGGTCGGAATCTTTCTTCTCCTGTTCTCATAGACCTCCATGATAAGATCCAGCAGTTTGTGTATCCTCTGCCTGGTGATGGCAGAGATGAAGAGCACCGGGTAGTCGGTGAAGGGAGCGGTTCGTGACCTGATCTCTGCCTCGATATCGCGTGCACTGTTGGTCTCTTTCTCTACCAGGTCCCACTTGTTGACCAGGATGATGACGCCCTTGTTGTTCTTCTGGATTATACTGAGAATGTTGAGATCCTGTGATTCAATGCCCCGCGTTGCATCTATCAGCAGCAGGCAGAGGTCGCTCTCCTCGATCGATCTTACGGATCTGAGGATCGAGTAAAACTCTATATCCTCATCTATTTTGGCTTTCCTGCGCAGGCCTGCGGTATCAACCAGCCAGAACCTGTAATTGAATTTGTTGTAGAGAGTGTCAATGGAGTCACGGGTGGTGCCTGCCACAGGTGTGACAATATTTCTCTCTTCATCCAGCAGTGTGTTTGCCAGTGACGATTTTCCCACATTGGGGCGTCCCACGACGGCAACCCTGGGCAGCACTTCATCAGGTTCCACGGGCGCGTCAGGCAGCTGTCGCACAACCTCGTCGAGCATATCTCCGGTGCCGCTGCCGCTTACCGAGCTGACAGCAAACCAGTCGCCCAGTCCCAGTCCGTAAAACTCGGAGGCCTCAAGCAGACGCTGGTTATTGTCGACCTTGTTTACCACGGTGATAACCTTCTTCTGCGATTTCCGCAACAGCTCCGCGACTGACTTGTCAAGCTCGTGGATGCCATCTTCGACGTTGACCATGAATATGATAACATCGGCTTCACTGATGGCCAGTTTCACCTGCCTGTTGATCTCACTCTCAAACATATCAGCAGAGTTCTCCACGAAACCGCCGGTGTCAATGACCGAGAACTCCACCCCGTTCCATGTGACCTTTCCGTAGTGCCTGTCGCGTGTCACCCCGCTCACCTCATTGACTATGGCGTCACGGCTCTCGGTGAGACGGTTGAAGAGGGTTGATTTGCCCACGTTGGGGCGGCCTACTATTGCTGCTATCTTACTCATTGTCAGATCCTGAAACTACATATAACCAAACTTCTTCAGCATGCGGGGGTTATCGCGCCACTCGGGTGCCACCTTGACATGCATCTCGAGAAAAACCTTCTTGCCAAGGAAATCCTCCATCTCCTTCCGCGCTTCCGTCCCCACGCGTTTGAGCCTGGAGCCCTTATGGCCGATGATGATACCCTTCTGGCTCTCCCGTGCCACATATATCACCGCCCCTATCCTGTTAATGGCAGGCTCCTCGGTGTAGCTTTCAATCTCCACCTCCACCGAGTAGGGGATCTCCTTCTGGTACTGTTCGAAGATCTTTCCCCTGATAATTTCCGTCACAAAGAACCGTTCGTAGCGGTCTGTGAGCTGGTCTTTCGGAAAGTATGGCGGTCCTGGCGGCAGGCGCTCGATGATCTCCCGCAGGAGGTTGTCGGTGTTAAACCTGTTGACCGCCGAGACAGGGAAGATTGGTACTCCCGGTGCGAGCGTGTTCCAGGTTCCGACAAGTTCCTCGAGGCCGGGTTGATCGGTGAGATCTATCTTGTTGATTACTATTATCTTGGGGACTGCAGAGGCGATGATGCGGTTCAGATACGCTTCGTTCTTGGATATTGTCTCAACAACATCGGTAACATAAAGTATCAGGTCAGCATCCTCCAGTGCCGATTCCACTGAGCGCATCATGGCAGATTGAAGCCTGTACTTCGGGTTGAGGATGCCGGGGGTGTCGGAGTATACTATCTGGTAATCGTCACCGGAGAGTATGCCCATGATCCTGTGCCGGGTGGTCTGTGCCTTGGGTGTGGCGACGGAGAGGCGCTGACCGACGAGCACGTTCATCAGCGTTGACTTGCCCACGTTGGGGTTGCCAAGTATGTTAACGAATCCTGACCTGTGCTCCACTGCGTTCGCCATCTACTTGTAAATTCCTCTCTTGAGCATGCTGATCTCTTTGACAGTCAGGAATCTCCACATACCACGCTGCAGGTTTTTCTTTGTAAGGCCGGCAAAGCTCACCCGGTCGAGTTTCCTGACGTTGTAGCCAAGTTTCTCGAAGATGCGTCTCACCACCCTGTTCTGTCCGGAGTGTATCTCCAGTCCCACCTGCGTGTGGTCGTCAGGATCAGGATATGATATTGCGTCGGCGCTCACTGTGCCGTCCTCAAGCTCCACGCCCTCAACGATCTTCTCCATATCATGCCTTGTGACCTCTTTGTCGGCAAAAACATGATAGACCTTCTTCACTCCGTACTTTGGGTGTGTCAGCCTGCCAGCCAGGTCGCCGTCATTGGTCAGAAGCAGTACTCCGGTCGTTGATTTGTCGAGTCTTCCCACGGGGTAAATCCGTTCCCCGGTGGCATCCCTGACAAGGTCGAGCACCGTATCGGTGGCGTGGGGGTCCTTGACGGTGGTGACGTAGCCTTTGGGTTTGTTGAGCAGGATATAGACCTTTTTTTCGGGAGTAATCTTCTTCCCTTTATATTCAACATTGTCCGAGGGGTTCACCTTTACACCCATGTCGGTGACCTTGACACCGTTTACGGTGATGTATCCGTTTTTGATAAGCTCGTCGGCCTCACGGCGGGCGCAGAGGCCGCTGTTGGCGATATATTTGTTGAGCCTCATCGGCTCGGTGGCAGCTGCCGGCTTCGCGGGGGTATTTCTCTTGCCAGGTGCTTTCCAGGCTGTCC
>CALMRD010000115.1 GCA_937871625.1 uncultured Bacteroidales bacterium
ACCTGCCCCTTCACCTCCTGCCTCAACCCGTTATCAGAGTCTGTAAAGGCATATTTCAGCCTTGCCTCGATCTTTCCGACAGGTTTCCACGAGATCATGATGAATGAGCGGGATGTTTCGCCATAAAGGGCCGGGACGCTGAACGATGAGAGCAGGTCATTCTCCCAGGCATAGAGACGGCTGTCCCATCCCCCTGTGGAGCAGAGGAGGTACCTGAACCAGAGTCTCAGGGGAAGTATGGTAGATGAGTATGAGAGATCCTGGCAGAGGAGGTAGCCCTTCTCTTCCGAAGGGGTGATAAAGGAGGCAGAGGCGCGTGTGGTAAGTCGCAGGCCTGTGGCCGGGGCACAATTGAGAACAAACGCCACCTGTTGCCTGGTATGCTTCACAGACCTGGCTGTGCCTGTCTCGGAGGCAGAATCATATTCACGGGAGGAGGAGGTAAACGACAGCCGCAGGGTGATATCATCGCGTGGCAGGTATTCTCCCTTAAGCTCTATCCTGCTGCCGTACGAGGGCGAGGAAGAGCGGTATCTTGGCCAGGGTATCCGGTAATGATCCGCCGCTGCCGTGACAAAAAGATGCCTGGCGGCTTCCAGGTGGAGCGATGCAGCGATGCCTGTCTCATTGCCTGAACCGGATCCGGCCTTGAATGCGCCTGCGTGAAAGGCGCAATAGCCGGGTGCGAAGTGACGGCCGAGCAGATTGAATGTTACCCTCCCTGACGGTTTCGCCCTGACTCCTGCAGTGGCTGCCCATGATCCGGGAAGGCTCAGCCCCGCCTCGGCAAAAAGCAGAACCGGACCGGTCCCTGCCCTGAAATCAGCCGCCAGGTTCATCAGCCGGTCTCCTTCAAAGGCATGAGTGTTTTCCGGCTTGCTCCTGTCGGGCTGGAAGGGCAGGGAGAACCATGTTGACATTGCTGTCACTCCGCCCCTTATCCTGTCAGCTCCGGCGGCAAGACGGAGGCCGGCAGCCATCTCAGTGAGACTGTTGCGTGCCTCGAGCTGTGATTCGGTAATATGAAGACCACCCCTGACAAGATTGCTCACCGCAATGACTGTGCTATCTTCATCGTACAGCGGGCGCGCATCGATCATATTGGAAGAGGCGAAGATCAACGCCCCGTGGTTGATGTTCCCAAATGAGATGCAGATTCCGCGGAAGAAGTCATTCTCTTCCGAGGAGGTATAGGGCACCGCCGAGGTTCTGCCCGACATGAACGAGGGCGAGCTGAGCCATGAGCCCATCCACCTGCTGCTGTTGAGAACCACTCCTTCGCCAAACCTCAGGGCGTAATCGCCGATTATGACCCGTTCAAAGAACTTTTTACCCCGGAACAACAGGTACCCTGAGAGAAAATCGCTCCCAGGAGAATCCCTGAAGTTGAACCTTTCACCCGGATCATTCTCGGCTGTCAGACCGAAGTCGATGCGATCCCTCTCATGCCTGACCTTCAATAATGAGCTTACCCCTTCCGTATCATTTTGACCCTGGCTGAAACGTGTGGAGGCCGTCAGGGTAACCGTGGTACGGCCATACCCCTGGTCTCCTGCATCCACCGGGGGCTCTAGGGTAATGTAGGGAGCCATAAGCATCACCGTACTGCGGTCAAAGGCAGGAAGGAGTGCCAGCTCATACAGGGTGACAACACTGCCGTTTTTCCTGACATGGTTGGCCAGCACCAGAACCTGGAACTCTGTCAGAAAAAAGAGCCGTGAAATTTCTTTCTCATCACCGCTGTTTATGATCACGGGGAACTCTTTGAGCTCTGACAGCTCCTCAAGCAGGGCGGCAGGATCATAATCATCCGTCAGGGCCAGTATCTCTTCAACAGACTCGCTGAAACCCCTGTCTGCCTCCTGGCATAGGAGACAGGCCGGGATCATTGCGATGCACCACAGCATAAGCGTGACTCTGAGGTTTTTAAGACTTCTCATACAGACGTGGTCAGGACCTGCCCGGTCGATGTCTGGATTATCCGCTTCTCGTGATGCGAATTTTCACTTTCAAAATCCGCCATAGCTGCTATCATACAAACGGCCTGAGTATCCTCCGGCTCTGGCTGTACCTCTGAAAACTATGCTCGCGTGGATCATGGTGCTCACCTCAATGTCCATGTCAATGATAATGATGACTTTAAACCTGTCACGCTGTTCATGAGAAATCCCGCATCGGTCTGCAGTGACCCTGACAGGAAGCCGATGCCAAAAGCGAAGGCAGAAGGTGAGCTCATGTATCCTGACCGTAACACCAGTCTGCCAATGACATTCCAGCTGCATCCGCACTGAACCGAGAGCGGCTCATCAGTCACCTTCGAACCAGCAATGGTGAGCATGAAATCATTTGATTGTCTCCAGTTCAGCCCCGCCTCGACGGATGATGGAAGTCCGTTGAGCGGTGTCAGCGGATTGAAGAGATGCACTCCCATGGAGAGCGAGGGCGACAGGTCATATATCAAGCCTGTCTCGAATGTCACATGAGTGATATCGCGGTACTCACCTGCCCCGTGTTCAGTGATGCAGTCGATCTGCAGGCCCAGTGCGATCCCGTCAGTGATCTTCACGGCGCTGCCCACCCCGGTGAAGAGCCTGTACCAATCAGCATTGCCGTAATGCGTCGCAATGATCCCCAATGGTGCGGGCCTTACAGCTATGACAGCACTGACTGCCTTTGAGGTGAGTGCAGGTACCATGAACCGGTTTTCGAGGGCAGCGGAGAAGCTTGTCGATGAGGCAGCAGTTAGCAAACCCTGGTTGTTGAAGCAGTTCCAGTGGCCCGGGGTGGCCGTCACCGCGAAAGCCATACCCATTGAAGCGGCACCGTGGGGCACAAACAGAGGTTCACCGGCCTGCAGGCCGGCAACAGCCATAAGAAACGTGACTAATACCGCATTCCACCGCAGCATCATCGTGAGACACAATTACTGTCTCAAATTTAAATCAACCCGTGGAGAAAGTCAAGGGGGGGAGGGAAAAAATAGCCGGCAGTTCGCAGTTCACAGTCGGCAGCAAGAGACATGTAGCAGACAACAGCCTGTTTATTAGCATGTTAACCAAAGACTGCCGACTGAGGACTGAAGACTGAGGACTGAAGACTGAACCTGCCTACTCAACCCTTAATGTCCTTAATATTAAGCTGAACGGATCTCCTGCCGCGGAATTCGTTCATCTCCACGGAGTAGGCAATGTCTACCACCCCTCCGGAATCACGGAAAATATCCATGGTGTCTGACTGTCCGAAAGCGATGGCGCCTATGGGTTCGGCATTATGCCTTGCGAAGCTCAGTTTGAGATGGGTGCCGTTGTTGCCCACGGGCTGGCAGGCCAGGGTCTTTACTCTGCGTGAGACAAATACCGGCGCCGTGTTCTCAGGCCCGAATGGCTGAAAACGGTCCAGGTGCCTGTAGAATTCAGGTGTCACCTCTTCAAGGGCGATCTCCTGATCGACATTGATTGAAGGAACGAGGTGTTCTTCCCTGATTGTCTCGCTGACGAACTTCTCAAACCGCTCACGGAACAACTGGAGGTTCTCCTGCCTGAGGGTCAGTCCTGCGGCGAACATATGTCCGCCGAAGCTCTCGAGCAGGTCAGAGCATGATTCAATAGCCTGGTAGAGGTCATATCCCGGCACACTTCGTGCCGAGCCGGTGGCAAAGCCATCCTTCGACTCCGTAAGAATTATCGTAGGCCGGTAATAGGTCTCAATCAGCCTGGATGCCACAATGCCTATCACCCCTTTATGCCATCCCTGATGAAAGAGGACTGTTGTACGGGCGTCTCCGTTCCTTTCATCTTCACTTACCATACGGCGGGCTTCAGAGGTGATCTCGCTGTCTTTTTTTCTCCTGTCATCATTGCTGCGGTCGATGCCATCACAGATCGTCAGTGCCTCATGCGGATTCTGCGACACGAGCAGCTCCACGGCTTTGCTTCCCGACTCCATGCGGCCGGCGGCATTTATCCGCGGCCCTATGCGGAAGACTACATCTTCAATGGCAAGGGGCATGCGTATCCTCGCCTTTTCGATGATCTTGAGGAAACCGAGTCGCGGGGATTCATTCAGCTGTCTGAGGCCATAGTAAGCCAATATCCTGTTCTCCCCGGTCATCGGCACTATATCCGATCCGATACTGACAGCCACAAGGTCAAGATAGGAGATGATCCTTTCAAACGGAATGTTCTGCACCTGGCAGTAGGCCTGCATAAGTTTGAAACCCACGCCGCAGCCCGAGAGTTCCTTGTATGGATAATTGCATCCAGGCTGCTTCGGATCAAGCACGGCAGTGGCGTCCGGTATCTCATCACCCGGCAGATGGTGATCGCAGATGATGATATCGATCCCCTTTGACTTCGCATACTTCACCCTGTCAACAGCCTTTATTCCGCAATCCAGTGCGATTATGAGACGGCACTTCCGGTCGGCTGCATAGTCGATGCCCTGCTGTGACAGCCCATATCCCTCATGGTACCTGTCAGGTATATAGTAATCGAGACTGGAATGCCATTCGCGAAGAAAAGAGTAGAGCAGAGCCACAGATGTTGTTCCGTCAACATCATAGTCGCCGTACACAAGTATCTTCTCATTGCGTGATATCGCCGTGCTTATCCTGTCAACAGCCCTGTTCATGTCCTTCATCAGGAAGGGGTCATGCAGTGAGCTGAGTGAGGGGTTGAAAAAATCCTCAGCCTGTTTCCTGGTTTTGATGCCGCGCTGCGCCATAAGGCTGGCAATAGGAGACGGCACCCCCATCTCTGTCGCCAGGGTCGTGACGACACTTTCGTCGCCTCTCTCTTTCAAGAGCCACCTTTTGTCCATTATATGTTATTTTAGTAATAATCATATCCGAAGACCTCCCTCATTGTGTTACGCATATCATTCTTCACGTCATCCATACTTGCCTTGTTTCCCGTCTCTTTCTCAATGCTCGTCACACCTTTGTCGGTGAATCCGCATGGATTGATATGGTCAAAGTAGGAGAGGTCAGTGTTAACGTTCAGGGCAAAGCCGTGCATTGTCACATAGCGGGAGGCCCTGACGCCTATGGCACATATTTTTCTTGCCCGGGTGCCATCCTCCGGGTCCAGCCACACTCCTGTGGCTCCTTCAAGTCTGCCGCCAGTAATTCCGTAACGGCCTATACACTTTATGATTGCTTCTTCAAGAAGGTGTATATATTCCCTCAGCCCGATACTCATCGCCTCGAGGTCAAAGATCGGGTATCCTACGAGCTGACCGGGACCATGATATGTGATGTCACCGCCCCTGTCAATACGGTAGAATGAAGCATCGCGTGCCTTGAGCTGTATGTAGTCAAGCAGCAGGTTCTGGTCAGACCCGCTCTTGCCAAGCGTATATACATGGTTATGCTCCACAAAGATCAGACGGTCGGGTGTCCTGTTTACATCGTGGTTCCTCCCGCCCTTCTCCGAGACCTTGGCGTTGAAAAACCGCTCCTGGTAGTCCCATGTCTCCTTATAGTCACTCCACCCGAGGTCATCGTATATGACCATTGCCGGGCGCTCAATGTCTCTGTGGTCTCTCTGATAACTGCCTTCGGCCGTTGATTTCGTTTGCAATCCCTCCACTCTCCCCGAAGCCCTGGAAGTCAGGGTCTGTTTTGCCCCCTCCTCCGACTCCGTAAGATGATTTATGAGGCTGGCACCCGGGGCAACATGCTTCTCTGCATGATATGAGCTTCTTACCAGGGGACTGCTCTCAACAAACTCAAATCCGATCGCAAGTCCCTTTTTGCGGTACTCATCAAATTTCTCCGGGGTAACATACTCCGCAACAGGTATATGCGCCAGGCTCGGGGCCAGGTACTGCCCTATGGTCACAATCCTGCAACCGGTTGCATAAAGGTCATTCAGCGCTTCAATCACCTCCTCTTCTCTCTCTCCGAGGCCAAGCATCAGTCCTGACTTGGCTCTTACACCTCTTGCGGATATATGCCTCAGCACTGCCAGGCTTACCTCATATTTTGCCACCGACCTGATCTCCGGTGTCAGTCGTTTGACGGTTTCAATGTTATGTGAGATGACATCAGGACCGGCATCAATCACTTTGTCAATATCGGTAACATTCCCCCTGAAATCGGGAATAAGTGTCTCGATTGTCACTGCATGGTTAACCTCCCTGACGCGTCGGACCGTCTCCGCCCAGTGAGCTGCACCGCCATCGTGCAGATCGTCACGGTCGACTGAGGTGATTACGCAATGATTCAGCCTCATTGTCTTCACGGCCCTGGCAACACGTTCCGGTTCGCCGGGGTCGGGAGGCAGCGGCCTGCCGCTTGTGGTTCCGCAGAATTTGCATGAGCGGGTGCATATGTCACCCAGGATCATCAGGGTGGCCGTGCCGGCATTCCAGCACTCACCGATATTGGGACAATTGCCTGATGTACAGATCGTATGCAGGTGATTATTCTCCACCAGCCGTTTGACCATGGTATAGCTCTCCCCGCTTGCCCGCTGCATCTTAAGCCATGATGGCAGTCTCCTCTCACCTGTCATACCTTGTCCCCTGAAATGAAATAATACGCAAAGGTACATAATTAAAGGAAAGGCCGGGGGGAAATTTTTGTCTTCACGATACAATGAATGTGTATCTTTGAATGATTATTTCAGCAGCAACTGCAATGGACCGGGAGCTGAATCTATTAATGAAAAATATCACGGGCGATGTCAGTGCCGTAGCCGGCTGGCTGTGGCAACGCGGATGGGCGGAGAGAAATGCCGGCAATATCTCTGTCCGGCTGGCAGCAGAGGAGCTGCCATCACTCCCTGAAGAGCCTTCAACGCTGCTGCCACTGCCCGGGAGATGTGAATCGCTTGCAGGATTCCACTTTCTTGTTACGGCAACAAATACCAGGATGCGTGATGTTGCCGCCAGGCCCCTGGAGACGTTGCTGCTCATCAGGATCAGCGATGATGGCACAGGTTATCAGATCGTCTCACCCACCGGGGAGACAGACTTGCGGCCTACCAGCGAGATGCAGGCACACCTCTGCATACATGAAATGCTAACCCTTAGAAGGCCTGACCACAGGGTGGTGATGCATACTCATGTCACTGAGCTGATAGCCCTTACACAGATCCGGGAATTGTGTGACGCACAAAAGTTAAACAGCATTCTGCTGGGCATGCATCCGGAGACAAAGGTATTTATCCCTGACGGTGTAGGATTTGTTCCCTATATACTACCTGGAACGAGGGCTATCGGCGAGGCAACGGTGAAGGCGCTTGAAGACCACAGTGCGGCGCTGTGGGAGAAACACGGCCTCTTTGCCACCGGCAGAGATTCCCTGGAGACCTTCGATATGATCGATATCCTGGCCAAGTCCGCCTCAATATGGTTTATCTGTCGCTCTGCGGGATATGAGCCCGAAGGTCTGACAGAAAAACAGCTGAATGAATTGGCAAAACTTAAATTCTGAAAAACAGATGGATACAGTCTATTTGAACGGACAGTTCGTACCCCGCAGTGAGGCGGTGATCAACCCTGATGACCGGGGATTTCTCTTCGGCGACAGCGTCTATGAAGTGACCAGGTGGTATGGCGGTTATTTCTTTGACCTTCCTGCTCATGCCGGGCGGCTCCGGCGAAGCCTGAAAGAGACCAGGATCAACTGGCAGGACGCAGACAGGATAGAGGAGATCTCTGAGAAACTTATTCAGCACAACGGTCTTGGGGGCGACTGCGCCATTGTATACCTCCAGGTCACCCGGGGTGTGGCACCACGCAACCATGCTTTCCCTGACCCACCCGTCGCCCCCACAGCCTATGGCTTTGCAAAGAGACACGCCATCAACACGCTGCTCTGCGAGCAGGGAACCTCCCTCTGGCTGACGCCTGACCCTCGCTGGAACCGCTGCGATATCAAGTCGACTGCCCTGCTGGCCAACGTGATGGCCTACCAGGAGGCACATGACAACGGTTGTGCAGAGGTCTGCTTTGTCCGTGAAGGTTTGGTCACAGAGGGTGCCCACTCAAATATTTTTTTCGTCAAAAACGATACATTATATACTCATCCGGAGTCCGAAAAGATTCTGTCAGGCATCACGCGCAACAACATAGTGGCCCTGGCATCAGGGAACGACATCCCACTCATCGAAGAGGCTGTGGCTGAGGATATGCTGGCATATATGCACGAATCGTTCTTCTGCAACACCACGGGAGAGATTGTCCCGGTGCTGAAGATCGGTGACCAGGTCATAGGTGAAGGCAGGCCGGGGCCGATGACACAAAAAATGCAGGTGCTGTTCCGCAATCTGATACTGTCAATGGATCCGCGACGGTGATTCATGCCGGGCGGGAAGGAGACTCCTCCTTCTGCGCCGGAGCCTTATACTGCCGTCCCGACGCAATTCGTGGTCGGGATTGAGTCTCCTCCTTTGCGTCGGAGCCTCAAACTGCCGACTGAAGACTGAGACTGCCG
>CALMRD010000116.1 GCA_937871625.1 uncultured Bacteroidales bacterium
CTTTTTAAGTAAATTTGCCGGTGATGCGCAGAGCGTTGGCCCATATGATACTGCTGTTGCTTCCCCTGGCCCTCACGGCACAGGAGATCGACACCGTTCCGGCGAGGAAGGTTCGGCCGGATCTCATGCAGCCGACTGTATCGGACACCATCAAACCCCTGGCCACCGATACAATTCCCGGAAGGGCTCCCGGCAACCTTCCTCCTCCATCGGCGGATAGCCCAGGTCCATCCCTTGCCGATTCCCTTATTCAACAGGCCGGCGCAAGGCGACAGCCGGCCTCTGACTTCCTCTCTGATACTATATTTTCCTCCGGCTCGAGGCAGTGGACCCTGTCGTCAGACTACACCGAAGAGATACTTGTGCCGCTTGACACGGCCTTCTCTCTCTTCCACCGCTACCGCATCACTGATAAGTATTCCGATTTCAACGCCTATACCGGCAACTACGGGCTGCCCCTGTACCAGATCAACTTCTTCGACCGCGAGTGGAGGCCCGACAGGTTCTTATACTCTCATTACCTTCCCTTCATGTGGACGCCGGCCAATACTCTCTTCATCAACACGCACGTCCCCTTCACCGAGATGAAGTGGACCAACGGCGGAGCGCGCAACGTGGCGGAGCAGACCTTCAGGGTGCGCCACTCGCAGAACGCCAGCCGGTTTCTGAACTTCGGGCTCATCTACGACATAGTCTTCAACATAGGCCAGTATGACCTGCAACGTGCTGTAAACAAGAACTTTCTGTTTCACACATCGTACAACAGGAATGTGTATACAGCCTACTTCTCCGCAGGCATCAACAACCATGAGTCGGAGGAGAACGGGGGTATTGAAGGGGAGGAGAGCCTGCAGCAATACGCCCCGGAGGATGTGCCGGTCGTTCTCAATGATCTTAACGGAGCCATGAGCTACCTGAAGAACCGTTACCTGATGCTGGTGCAGCGCTATTCTCCGGGCGGCAAGCGCGACAGCATCACCGGCGAGCTGATCAGGTCAGGTCCTATAACATTCTCTCATATAGGCACCTACGAGTGGAATCATCGCAGGTACACGGATAAATATCCCGTCACAGATCTCTATGATACGGTGATGATCAGCAAGGCACAGACGGCTGATTCGCTCTATCAAAGCCTCCTGTCGAACACCCTCAGGGTCGATTTTGCTGCAGGCAGCACAGGGAAATTCAGGATAGGAGCAGGAGCCGGCATACGCAGTGAGCTGCGCAAATTTGCCCAGGTGATGCCCGGCGACACCCTCACGAGGCCCGATACGGTCTCAAGTCGCACCAGTTCCCTCGTTTTGACGGGGAAAGTTTTCAACAACATAGGAAGCAAATTCGGGTGGGCCGCTTCAGGTGATCTCTGGTTCCAGGGTTACAGGGCAGGCGACTTCATTGTTGACGGGCGGATCTACAAGGATTTTGAGACAAAGCGCAAAGGCACAGTCACATGGGACGCAACTGGTGCCGTTGCCAGCTATACACCCTCCTTCTGGTACCAGCAGTGGGGGTCGAATAATTTCTCATGGCAGAACGATCTCTCCAGGGAGTTCAGGCTCACTGTTGGGTCGTCATTAAGGTGGCCGGAACGCCACCTAAATATCCGTTTTAGATATTCGATTGTTGATAACTTTACCTATATGGGCATTGATGCCCATCCGGCACAGCACCAGGGAGGGCTTTCCGTAGTCTCACTGCTGGCAAGCAAAGACTTTATATTCTGGAAGTTACATCTTGATAACAGCGTGCTTTTACAGCAGAGCAGCAACAGTGAAGTGCTAAGTCTTCCGCTTGTCACGGCCCGCAGTGCATTTTTCTTTGATCATATCTTCAAGTTCGCATCTACCGGGGGTGAGCTGAGCTTTCAGCTCGGTGCGGAGGCGATGATTCATACCCCGTATTATGCCATGAATTACATGCCTGCCACCGGCAGATATTTTAGCCAGTCCGATTCACAGACAGGTAACTATCCGTTTATCAATGTTTTCCTGAATCTCAAGGTGAAGCGCACCAGAATCTTCATTATGGCGGACCATATTAACTCCGAACTTACCGGTTACAATTACTCCCTCGTGCCGGGTTATCCATTGAATATCAGGATGATAAAGTACGGGATTGCCTGGACTTTCTACGATTAAAAAAAATTGTATCTTTGCGCCGCGAACAAACCGGCAATCGGATTGTTAGATTGTCGGACCAAATTAGTTTAGGTATTGAGAAAGTTTTTTTCGTTCTTATTTATAGTTTTTCTGTCAGTCGTCTCCTGCGAGCAGGAGAACAGAGCAGACAAAGATGTCACTGTTCCGCCGCGTGATCTTGATGCGGTCCTTGCTGACGGTAAGATCAGGGCGGTGACCAACGTGAATCAGACGAGCTACTTCATATATAAGGGAGAGCCGATGGGCTTTCATTTCGAGTTACTCAGGAAATTTGCCGATCACATAGATGTTGAGCTGGAGATTGTCACCAGCAACGACATAGATGAGGCGCTTGAATATCTGCAGGATGGTAAGGTTGACCTTGTGGCCGTAGGGCTGTCGGTCAATGCCGACCGGCAGGCGATGATGCGTTTTACCGAGCCGCTGATGCAGAGCACCGAGGTGCTGGTTCAGCGCAAGCCCGGCGGGTGGAACAGGATGACAGCAGATGCCATTGAGGCCAGTATGATAAGGAACCAGCTGGACCTTGCGGGTAAGACGGTGTATGTACAGAAGGGTTCTTCATATGCGCAGAGGCTATACAGCCTGGAGCGTGAGTCAGGTATTGACATAGGTGTCATTGAGGTGCCTTACGATGCCGAGGAGCTTGCGCGTCAGGTGGCCCGGGGTGAGATCGATTATACCGTATGTGATGACTATATGACGAGGATCATAGGGTCTCTATATTCCGAGCTTGATCTCACCACGCCGGTGAGCTTCCCGCAGAACATCGCATGGAGCATCCGCAAGGAGGGCACCGATGCGCTCGAGGCAGAGCTCAACAGCTGGATTACAGGGTTCAAGACCACCCGCGAATATGCTTGGCTGGAGCACAAGTATTTCAAGGCTTCACGTTCGGCACGCATGGCCTCCTCGGAATATTTTGCCACCTACACCGGGAAGGTGTCGCCCTTCGATGATATCATCAGGAAATACAGCGACAGCATAGGATGGGACTGGCGTCTTGTTGCGTCACTCATCTACCAGGAGTCGAGGTTCAACCCGTCGGTGATATCACCTGTCGGAGCCTACGGTCTGATGCAGGTGATGCCCGAGACCGGGAAGTTCTTCGGGTTTGACGTCACCAGGTCAGTTGACAACAACATACATGCGGGTGTCAGCTATATCAGGATGCTCGACAGGCTGTTTGACGATTGGGTGACAGATCCCGATGAGAGGGTGAAGTTCATCCTGGCCTCGTACAATGCAGGTCACGGCCATGTCCTTGACGCCATCAAGCTGGCCGAGAAGAACGGGCTTAACCCGGGCAAGTGGGACAACAACGTTTCGCTCTTCCTGGAGCGCAAGTCAGATCCGGCCATCTACGGCGACCCCGTGGTGCGCAACGGCAGACTGAGGCAGGGTGTGGCGGTCAATGCGTATGTGGCCGATATACTCGAACGCTACGAGCACTATAAGAATATAAGGTAGTCTTCAGTCTCCAGTCTCCAGTCGGCAGTCGTGTATGGGAGATTATCCAATCAATCAATAAGTTATATTCTGACCTCGGCAGGTCGAAAACCTGTTGAAAATGGCCGACGGCCGACAGCTACTGACTGCCGGCTGTAGACTGCCGACTGTGGACTATTTGTGGACCCGGCGGATGAATTCCTCCACCTCGGGTACGCCGCCCTGGTAGACCAGGTAGCCGTTATAGGGCTCGCGCTCGGTGATCTCGTCATTGACAGGTGTGAGCATGATCTTGCGCACCTCCTCCAGGTCGTCGGTCTGTCCCAGCGCCCAGCCCAGCTTCGCCCAGGCAACCTCGGGAAGCATGTTGCCGAGTGGTATCACTCCCTTGGCCATCATATCGCGGCCGGTCTCATATACGAACATATGGACGTATCCCCAGATGGTCTGCAGCGTCATGTAGACCGCCACATTCTCCTTCTGTGCCCGCTCCAGCGCAGGGTATAACTCCCTGTTGACATGACCCAGTCCCGTACCCACGATGATGATGCCCTTGTACCCCTGGTCAATGAGCGAGTGGAACATCTCAACCTTCATGTGGGGATAGAAGTAGATCATCGTCACCTCCTCGTTGAAGTAGGGCATGATCTTTACATCACGGTCGTTACGCCGCGGGTTGTAATCCTTCTTCATTGGCTTCACCTCGCCGCGCCTGACGGTCGCAACAGGCGTGTCGCCAATAGTGCGGAACGTCGACCTGTATGAGCTGTGCATCTTGCGCACTCTGGTGCCGCGATGGAGGAAGCCGTACTCATCGCTTGTAGGGCCGAACATGCAGACCATCACCTCGGCGATGTCACCGTGACCTGCGGCCGTAGTGGCGTGTATCAGGTTGAGGGCGGCGTCGGATGATGGCCTGTCGGATGAGCGCTGTGATCCCACCAGTATTATTGGTACAGGCGGCTTCTGCACCATGAACGAGAGAGCAGCGGCGGTATGATGAAGTGTGTCTGTGCCGTGGCCTATTACAATCCCGTCTATGCCCTCAGCGATCTCCTTTCCGATAGCCTTTGCCAGGGTCATATACTGCTCGGGACCCATGTTCTCTGAAAAAACACCGAAGAGCTTCTCAGTGTGTATGTTGCAGACATCGGCCAGCTCCGGCACGGCACCGTACAACTCACCAGGTGAGAAGGCCGGTATCACCGCCCCCGTACGGTAGTCGAGCCTCGAGGCGATGGTGCCCCCTGTCCCCAGCAGCTTCACCGTCGGCTTATCGTCAGAATAGGGGAACTCCTTCTCGGGAATCTTGTAGTTG
>CALMRD010000117.1 GCA_937871625.1 uncultured Bacteroidales bacterium
ACATTCCAATGGGTATCCTGAGAGTTCTCGTCTGCATCTTCTGCCCTCCCCTGGCAGTCCTCGACAAGGGCTGCGGCTCCGTGCTCATCGTCTTCCTGCTTACACTGTGCGGCTGGGTGCCGGGCGTCATCGGTGCACTGGTAATCAACAACAGAGGCTAGTCCACCCCTGCCCGCTCCCTATAATTCCCCGTTTTTGTGTAATTTTGCATGATTTATATAATATCCTTAGAACTTTGCGTGCGCACGCTTGTTGAGATTATGTGCACAATGAAGATAATTCTCAATGGAAAAAGACCAGGATAAGGTACTGAACGAGGTTACATCAGGCGAATACAAGTACGGTTTTGTGACCGATATCGAGACTGAGGTCATACCCAAGGGACTCACCGAAGATGTGGTCAGGCTGATCTCGGCCAAGAAGGAGGAACCGGAATGGATGCTCGAGTTCCGTCTCAAGGCCTTCCGCCACTGGCTGACGATGAAGATGCCCTCTTGGGCCCACCTCAAGATCCCGGTGATAGACTTCCAGGATATCATCTACTATGCTGCCCCGGTGCAGAAGAAGGGCCCGGACAGCCTCAGCGACGTCGACCCCGAACTGCTAAAAACATTTGACAAGCTCGGTATCCCGCTGGAAGAGCAGAAGCATCTTACCGGTGTGGCCGTCGATGCAGTTATGGACTCGATATCGGTGAAGACCACCTTCCGTGAGACGCTGGCAGAGATGGGCATCATCTTCTGTTCCTTCTCCGAGGCCGTCAGGGAGCACCCCACGCTGGTGCAGAAGTACCTGGCCTCCGTAGTCCCATATACCGACAACTTCTTTGCCACTCTCAACTCGGCAGTCTTCTCCGACGGCTCCTTCTGCTACATCCCCAAGGGTGTCAGATGTCCAATGGAACTCTCAACATACTTCCGCATCAACACCTTGAACACCGGGCAGTTTGAACGCACACTCCTCATCGCCGACGAGGAGTCATATGTCAGTTACCTCGAAGGATGCACCGCACCCATGCGCGACGAGAACCAGCTGCATGCAGCGGTGGTGGAGATAGTCGCAGAGCGCGGCGCCGAGGTCAAATACAGTACCGTGCAGAACTGGTACCCGGGCGACAAGGAAGGCAAGGGCGGCATATTCAATTTCGTCACCAAGCGCGGAATATGCAAGGGTGATGACTCAAAGATATCATGGACACAGGTCGAGACCGGCTCCGCAGTGACATGGAAATACCCCTCATGCATTCTGAGAGGCAATAACAGCACCGGAGAGTTCTACTCCGTGGCTGTCACCAACAACTACCAGCAGGCTGACACCGGCACCAAGATGATACACATCGGCCGCAACACCAAAAGCACCATCGTCTCCAAAGGTATCTCGGCAGGCTTCGGACAGAACAGCTACCGCGGACTGGTGAAGGTGCTCGGCAAGGCCGCGGGAGCCCGTAATTTCTCGCAGTGCGACTCGCTGCTGCTGGGTGACAAGTGCGGGGCGCACACCTTCCCATACATCGAGGTCGACAACCCTACGGCCATAGTAGAGCATGAAGCCACAACCTCCCGGATAGGCGAAGACCAGATCTTCTACTGCAACCAGCGGGGCATATCCACTGAGGATGCCATAGGGCTGATAGTCAACGGTTATGCCCGTGAGGTGATCAATAAGCTGCCGATGGAGTTTGCCGTGGAGGCACAGAAGCTCCTGCAGATAAGCCTCGAAGGAAGTGTAGGTTGATCTTAACACATCAGGATAATATAAATGATACCTGCATGATCAGGAGCTAATAACAGAATTTGAATATCAAATCACAATCAATGCCCATTAGACCAATAAAATATGCTATATAAGGATGAACACTGAATTCTTACTACAGATAAATCAACTGAGAGCCGCCATTGACGACAAGGAGATCCTCAAGGGCCTCAACCTCGAGGTCAGGCCCGGCGAGATACATGCCATCATGGGTCCCAACGGCAGCGGCAAGAGCACCCTCGCCAACGTGCTCACGGGACGTGATATCGCAACGGTGACCCACGGCTCCATCTCCTTCGAGGGACGTAACCTGCTGGATATGTCACCGGAGGAGAGAGCCCGCGAGGGTATCTTTCTCTCATTCCAGTACCCTATAGAGATTCCCGGCGTCAGCATGGTCAACTTCATGAAGACAGCCATCAACGAGCAGCGCAAGCACCGAGGCCTCGAGCCACTGTCGGCCTCAGAATTCCTGCGCCAGATGCGCGAGAAGAAGGAGCTGGTGGAGATAGACTCGGCCCTGACAAACAGGAGCGTCAACGAAGGGTTCTCCGGCGGAGAGAAGAAGAAGAACGAGATATTCCAGATGGCGATGCTCGAACCACGACTGGCAGTGCTTGATGAGACTGACTCGGGTCTGGACATCGATGCACTGCGCATCGTCGCCAACGGCGTGAACAAGATACGCAGGCCCGACACCTCGGTCATCGTCATCACCCACTACCAGAGGCTGCTCGAATATATCATCCCCGACTACGTGCATGTGCTCTATGACGGACGCATTGTAAGGTCGGCAGGCCCTGAACTTGCCCTCGAGCTTGAGGAGAGAGGATACGACTGGATAAGGAAGGAAGCAGACATCACAGCAGAATCATGGACTACCGACCGGAAGTGATAAACAGGCTGTCGTCAATGTTCGACACCGGCCGTGATACCTTTCTGAAGGACTCCCCGGAGATCTTCAACAGGTACCGCAAGAGTGCCTTTGATGATTTTCTCCGCCTTGGAATTCCCGACAGAAAAAACGAGGCATACAAATATACCAACCTCGAGAAGTTCCTGAATCATAAGTACGATGATTACTTTTTCCCCCGGCCGGAGGACTTCAGGGAGGCAGAGAGGTTTCACTGCGAAGTGGAGGATCTTGACGTCTGGAACATGGTCCTTCTCAACGGTTTCTTCCCCAATGGCGACAAGGGTCTGGTGATGCTTCCCGGCGGCATATGGGTCGGTAGCATGCGTTATGCCGTGAAGCAGTTCCCGGCACTGGTAGAGAAGCATTACAACCGCTACATAGAGGACGGCAGCGACGGTCTTATACCGCTGAACACTGCGCTGGCATCTGACGGTCTGTTCATCTATGCACCGAAAAACACCGTTTATACCAAACCGATACAGATAGTCAACCTGCTCCACTCAGACAAGGATATCTTTGTTCAGGACCGCAACCTCGTCGTTGTGGAGGAGGGAGCGCAGCTCTCACTGCTCTCCTGTGACCATGCCATCTCTCCGCAGCGTTTTCTCACCAACACCATCACCGAGGTATATGTTGGCCGCAATGCCCGTTTTGAGATCATCAGGGTGCAAAACCAGCATAACAACTCCGGAAAGATCACCCACACCTTCATTCACCAGGAGCGAGACAGCTACGCATCCTCAAACAACATCTCACTCCACGGCGGGCTGGTGCGCAATGCCACCTGGCATCACCTTGGCGGCGAGAACAGCGAGACACACTCCTACGGTCTCTTCCTGGCAGACAAGGAGCAGCACATTGCCAATTTCGTAAAGGTTGACCACACCGCACCCAACTGCAACAGCACCCAACTCTTCAAGGGTGTCCTCGACGACAACTCCAGCGGAGCATTCAACGGCCGCATCATGGTGCACAAGGATGCACAAAAGACCAATGCCTACCAGAGCAACAACAACATCATTCTCTCCGAGACGGCCCGCATGGATACCAAGCCCCAGCTTGAGATCTATGCCGATGATGTGAAGTGCAGTCACGGGGCCACCGTGGGCCAGCTCGACGAGAATGCCCTCTTCTACCTCCGTTCGCGCGGCATCGATGCCCGCGAGGCACGGCTGATGCTGATGTTCGGCTTTGCCCACGAGGTGATACAGAATATACCCATTGAGGCACTGCGTGAACGTATCGACGACCTGGTGCACAAGCGTCTTCGCGGTGAGCTGTCGCGATGCGCCTCCTGTGCCGTACAATGTAACTGAGAATCACCATGCCACTCGCCAAAAGCATAGAGGCAATACGCGCCGACTTCCCGATACTGGTCACCACGGTGTACGGCAAGCCGCTGGTATATCTCGACAACGGTGCCACCACGCAGAAGCCGCTGCAGGTCATACAGACAATGGATGAGCTCTACCGTACGGCCAACGCCAACGTGCACAGGGGAGTACACCGGCTCTCGGACATGGTATCTGAACGCTATGAAGCTGCCCGCGAGACAGTGAGGACCTTCATCAACGCCCCAAGGCGGGAAGAGGTGATCTTCACTGCCAACACCACCGCCTCCATCAATGCTGTGGCCTTTTCTTTCGGTGAGAGATTCGTTGGTGAGGGCGATGAGATAATCATCAGCGGCATGGAACACCATGCCAATATCGTTCCCTGGCAGATGCTGTGCGAGAGGAAGGGATCAAAGCTGAAGGTCATACCCTTCTCTGACGAGGGCGTGCTTGACCTTGAAGCTTACCGCAACATGATCAGCGGACGTACACGCATCGTTGCCGTCACCCATGTCTCCAACGTGCTCGGCACCGTTAACCCGGTGAAGGAGATAGTGGCCGAAGCACACCGACACGGAATTCCGGTGCTGGTCGACGGCGCACAGGGCATACAGCACGGTACCGTAGACGTAACAGAGATAGGATGCGACTTCTATGTCTTCTCGGGACATAAGGTCTACGGCCCCAATGGTATCGGGGTGCTCTACGGCCGCGCAGAGCTGCTCAATGAGATGCCCCCCTACCAGGGAGGCGGTGATATGGTCGCCAATGTCACATTCGAGAAGACAACCTATAATGAACTGCCATTCAAGTTCGAGGCAGGGACCACCAACTTCACCGGGGCCATCGGTATGGCCGCAGCACTCGACTATCTCACAGGGCTGGGACGCGAGGCGGTGGCAGAGAGGGAACAGGCACTGCTGGCACAGGCTACGGCAGGACTTTCAGCCATTGACGGAATGCGTATCTTCGGTACAGCGCCACACAAAGTGTCAGTAGTCTCCTTCCTACCCGGAAAGATACATCAGTATGACGCCGGCATGATCCTTGACAAGATGGGTATCGCTGTCAGAACCGGAACACACTGTGCCCAGCCACTTATGGAACGATACGGCATCAGTGGCAACATCAGGGCATCAATCGCCTTCTACAACACTGAGGAGGAGATAGAGGCGCTGGTGAACGGCGTAAGGAAAGCGACTGAGATGTTGGGTTGATTAAGGTATTATGACAATAAACGAACTGCAGGATCAGATTATTGAAGAGTTCGCCCAGTTTGGCGACTGGATGGAGAGGTATGAATATCTCATTGAGATGGGCAGGGAACTGCCGCCCTTCGATGAGACACACCGCAAGCCTGACTTCCTGATTGAGGGATGCCAGAGCAGGGTGTGGCTTTATCCCTCCTTTAACGACGTGGTGATAACCTTCGAGGCCGACAGTGATGCGCTGATAACCCGGGGCATCGTGGCCCTTCTGGTCAAGGTCTTCTCCGGCCGCACCCCCGATGAGATTCTGGGTGCGGACCTCTATTTCATTGACCGCATCGGGCTGAAGGAGAACCTCTCCCCTACCCGCTCCAATGGGCTGCTTGCGATGATAAAACAGATGCGCCTCTATGCACTGGCATATAAATCGAAAACCGAACACTCATGAACACACAGGAGATACAGGAGACTGAAGCAAGAATAGCAGGTGTACTGAAAAGCATCTTTGACCCTGAGATACCGGTAAACATCTATGATCTTGGCCTTATTTACGAGGTCAGGGTTGACGAGGAGCAGGTGGCACACATCACGATGACGCTCACTGCCCCGAGCTGCCCTATGGCTGAGGAGCTCGTTGAGGAGGTCAGATACAAGGTGGCCGGTATCAGAGGGGTAAAGGAGTGCGATCTTAAACTGACCTTTGACCCGCCGTGGGACCGCAGCATGCTCACCGACGAGGCAAAGCTGGAGCTGGGATTGCTTTAAAAATCGTATCTTGTACGATGCCCGCACATTGGCAAAGGCGGAGCCGGGACTATTCTGAAAAACCGCTACATGACCGGCGCCCGTGAATGTGAAAGCTCTCAAAACCGCATAATGACCGATGCCCGCAAAATAGCACTTACCTGGAAGATCCGCGAGAGCATTCGCCTGGAAGGCTTTGATATCTGCGGAATAACACAGGCTTCCCCGCACCATGAAGACAGCCGCAATATCGGTGAATGGATTGCGGCCGGCAAAAATGGCACAATGAGCTTCCTTGAGAAAAACCTCGACAAGCGTGGTGACATCACCTCGCTGGTGGAAGGAGCAAAATCAGTGATAGTGGTCGGCCTCCGCTACTACAGCAATGAACCCTCCGCCGGCGAAAACAACTACTTTGTCAGCCGCTATGCGCGGGTAAAGGACTACCATACGGTTATAGAAGAAAAACTGAACCGTATTCAGAAGATCATCAAAAAAGAGGTGCCTGAGGCCGCAAGCCGGGGATTCTGTGATGCCGGTCCCGTTACCGAAAAGGCATGGGCCATACGTGCCGGCCTGGGATGGCGCGGACGGCACAGCATGGTCATCAACAAGGATATCGGCTCATTCTTCTTCCTCGGTGAGATCGTTACTACAGCAGAGCTGCTCTATGATAATGCCTCTGCCCGCGACCGGTGCGGCGACTGTACGCTCTGCGTCGAGGCATGTCCTACGGGAGCCATATGCAGCGACAGAACGATTGATGCGCGCCGCTGTATCTCTTACCTCACAATCGAACACGACGGTGATATAGCGGAAGAGTTCAGGGGGAAGACTGAAAAGATGATCTTTGGCTGCGATCGCTGCCAGGAGGTCTGTCCCTACAACAAAAAGGCCGTGCAGTATACCGATCAGGAGCTCGTTCCTGAATTTCATATCACCTCCCTGACCAGAAAAGAATGGCTCACCATGACGCCTGATGAGTTTAAAAAGCAGTTCAGGTCATCACCCCTGAAACGCACAGGCTTCAGTAAAATCAGGAGGAATATCGACTTTGTCGACTATCGGTCACCCGGGAAGAGTTAGAACTCATACGCAGATCACCTCCGGCCGCAAGAGAAGAGGCAGGATCCGGTCACCTGAAAAGAGGCAGGATCCGGTCACCTGAAAAGAGGCAGGATCCTCTCCCTGCTGCCGTCGTTGGGTGCCGGAGTCAGCTCCAGTATGTCAGTTACGATATTGTAGATATCCACATTGAAGAGAGTGTCTGTCACGAATCCCTTTTTAAAGGCAGGCCCCTCGGCATAAAAAATCGAGTGCATGTCGCTGCACCGCCAGTCGTATCCGTGGTCACCGCTGCTGTAGCGCGAGGGCTCCGGCCTCAGTCCTGCCGTCCAGCCCGGGTCAGCAATCAGAACAACCTCCGGAATACGTTGATGGGTGCCGTAATGCAGATGGGCAGGCAGATCCTCTTTCGCATATGCCCTCATGCCTCGCTGGATGTTCAGCAGTTGCAGCACGCTATCCCTCTTTCCTTCAACAGGTTCCACAGCCCACACCGGATTGCCTCCGATGATCCTCTCAATCATTCGCTGCGGCAGGGTGTCAAGAATATAATTATAGCGTGACTCATCCACCTCCGTCATGCCGTGATCAGAGAGCACAATAAGATTGACCTTCTTCCCGTGGGGTAGAGCCGCTATGCCCGTGCGCAGCACCCCCAGCAGGCTGTCGAGGCTCCTGACCACAGCGCCGGTCTCTGGTGACGCGGGCCCGTAACCATGACTAACCGCATCTGGCTCTTCAAAGTAGAGTGTCACAAAATGGGGCCTTCTGTCCGACGGCAACGACAGCCAGTGCAGAACCGTGTCAACACGGTCGCCAAAGGGAACTTCATCGTCAAACGGCTTCCAGTAGTCGGGTTGCATCCCCTGTATGGGCGCCTCGGAACCAACCCAATAGAAGGAGGCTGTCTTCATCCCCTGCTTGCGGGCAGTGACCCAGATTGGCTCGCCGCCATAGAAATCGCCGTTGCCCACCATCGCCCTGTCGCCTATACGGTAGACGAGGTCGAGGTCAGGAGCATAAAAGCTGTTGTTGACCAGACCGTGATGGTCGGGATAGAGCCCGGTGGCTATGCTGTAGTGATTCGGGAAGGTCTTTGTCGGAAATGAGGGTATCAGTCTCTCCGCCATCACCCCGTTCCGCGCGATGTCATCAAGCACCGGCGTGCCATGGATCGAGTCGTAATCCCACCGGAAGGCATCGAGCGAAACCATAACCACATAGGGCTTCTCCCTCTCCACCTTCAGGTTGCCGCAGGATGAGAATGCAGTTGCGGCAAAAACCGCCAGGGCCAGGTATCTGAAAATCTTCATCAGGAGTGAATGTTGTTTTTCGTTTCTGAAAAATAAACAAATTTTCACGAGTGATGTTCCGGCAGTTAGCGGAAATAACCTTTACTTTTAGGGAACCAATTGTTTTACTGCCATGAAGCGACTCATCATTGCCCTGATCATGTTTTCAGCAATCGCCCTTGCGGAAGGTCAAAAGAACTATGCATTGCTCGTAATAGATATTCAGGACTTTTATTTTCCCGGTGGGAGGTCTGAACTTGTTGAGCCTGAAAAGGCAGCAGCAAAGGCCGTCATCGCTATACGGGCAGCCCGGGAGACGGGCAATCCGGTCATCTACATTCAGCATAAGTCCTCAGCAGGCATGGAGATCAATGATATAGTGAAACCGGCTCCAGGGGAAAAGATTTTTGTAAAAGAGGAGGTAAACAGTTTCCTGGGTACCGGGCTGAAGGAGTATATCGATGATCTCGCGGTTGATACCCTCGTGATCTGCGGGATGCAGACCCAGATGTGTGTGGAGGCTGCGGTAAGGGCAGCTCATGACTACGGATACGTTGTGGTCCTGCTTCATGATGCGTGCGCCACCCGTAACCTGAAATTCGGTGACCGTGAGGTCTCAGCTGCAGATGTACACACCTCAACGCTTGCGACACTCAGAAGCTATGCCCGGGTACTCTCAGTTGAGGAATGGATACGGAAATAGGCTGGGCCTGACCTTTAGACTTGAGACCTTCAGACCTCAGATCTTATCTTTCCATCGCTTTCATACGGAGATCCTGCGGCATCTTCTCAATGGCATACCTGAGGGCAGTACGGGTACTCGCGCTGATACCATACAGGTTTACCTCCTCCCTGAAGTATCTCAATCCAGCCTGCCTCTTCCCTTCATCAGAGGCGGCTGACAGCTCGCGGCGGACTTTACTCAGTATCATGACAGCAATTTACGGAAGGAAATATAGGAAAAATGTGTGTAGATTTATACAGTCGGTCCGCACGTGGCTAACAAGCTGTTAATCTATCATATACGACAATAATGAATAGAGAATTTGTGACCTTTCTGCAGAAAGTTGAGCTTTTCAGGAACCTTAGTGATGACGAATTCAATGAGCTTGCCAGGCGTCTCGTAAAAAAGTCATTTGGCAAGGGTGATTACCTCTTCAGGGAAAACGGACCCCGTGAAGGAATATTCATAATATTTAACGGTGAGGTGGAGCTCTTTAAGACAAATCCCTACGGGGAGGAGGTCAGGCTCGCCCTCTTCGGCGAAGGCGATTTCCTGGGCGAAGGACCATGGGTCGATGACTCACCCCATTCGACCTCGGCACGGGCAGTAATTTCAACAACGGTACTCTCAGTGCACCTCGACTTTTTCAATGTCAGTGCAGCCACTACCCTGAAGGTCTTCTCCAATATTGCCAGGGTGATCTCCAGGAGGATGAGAAACGCCAACTCCCGGATGATCACTCCTGCAGCACAGTACGAATCTGGAAAGACGCGCCGCGAACATGACCTGCTGGGAGAGCGGGAGGTGCCTTTTGACAGCTACTACGGGGTCCAGACACTCAGGGCCATCGAGAACTTCGACATTTCAGAGGTCACACTGACCTCAGTGCCCTCCCTCATAGAAGCACTGGCCATGGTCAAGGAGGCAGCCGCAGAAGCAAACTGCAACCTCGGCCTGCTGGATGAGAAGATAAGGGATGCCATCGTCAGAGCATGTCATGAGATAAAAAACGGCATGCATCACAACCACTTTATGGTTGACATGATCCAGGGAGGAGCAGGCACATCCACGAACATGAATGCCAACGAGGTGATAGCCAACCGGGCACTCGAGATACTCGGCCATGAAAGGGGCGACTATCATCATTGCCATCCGAATAACCATGTCAACCTGTCACAGTCGACAAACGATGCCTACCCCACCGCCGTAAAAATAGCCCTGATTCATTCCAACAAAAAGCTGGTGGAGGTGCTTGAGACACTGATAACATCATTCAGTAACAAGGCAAAGGAGTTCTCACATGTGATCAAGATGGGCAGAACACAGTTGCAGGACGCAGTACCCATGACCCTCGGCCAGGAGTTCGAAGCCTATGCCGTAACTCTGGGTGAGGAGGTGGAACGACTGAACCAGAACGCCTGCCTCTTCCTCGAGGTCAATATGGGTGCAACAGCTATCGGGACTGGTATCAACTCCGCTCCGGGTTACTCGGAGCTGGTAATAGAATATCTGAGGAAAATATCCGGACTTGACCTTGTGCTGGCATCGAATCTTGTTGAAGCCACCCAGGACACCGGTGCGTTCGTGATGTATTCGTCGGCAGTGAAGCGGCTGGCCGTAAAGCTCTCCAAGATATGCAATGACCTGAGGCTTCTCTCTTCCGGACCTCGCACAGGAATCAATGAGATCAACCTGCCTCCCATGCAGCCCGGATCCTCAATAATGCCCGGCAAGGTCAATCCCGTCATCCCCGAAGTGGTCAACC
>CALMRD010000118.1 GCA_937871625.1 uncultured Bacteroidales bacterium
TCACTGCCGGCCAGCAGGCTCTTACTTCTGTTTCTCCTTATTCTTATGCAGGAATTCCGGCTCTGCCGGGAAGATCTCATCCCTTATCTGCAACAGCTCCTCCCAGGTATCAATTTCCGGATCGACCTTTACCAGCAAGACCGGGCTGAGTCCTGTGTCATGATACTGGAGGGTGTTCGACTCCTGGGCCAGTATTTTCTTTGATGCTCCCACGACGAATTGCTCCGACAGGTCTATGACATATCCGCTGAGGGTCCCGTCACTGTTCAATGTCAGGTAGTTTCTAAAAATCTCCCTTCGTGTTATATAGATCTCACCGCTGAAGAATTTCCCCACGCTGATCCGGACGGTGACTCCCGGATGACTGTCATTGTCAGGATCAGTCAGGGCGGGGTCATTGGGGTCGGTCGAAAGGGGTTTTGTCGGATCTCCTTCAATACCCAGCAGGCTGGGGCTCTCAGGCCTGAATACATGCCATACCCCCTCTTTCAGCGATAGCTCCACCTCCTGCACCCTGGGTTTGATAGCCTGAACGGCTTCGTCGCTGAATAGTGACCGGGCATTCTTCCGGCTCAGCTTCTGTTCGGCATGCACAAAACGGTCTGACTGCATCAGCCTGCCATCCTCGATGTAAAAATCGGTAAACCCGTACGAAATGATAAATGTCCGCATGGTGGTCCTCGTGGTGGTGTCTTCATACGCTACCACATCATAGTGTGCATAGTGACCCACAATCTTATCCCTCGCACCTTCAAGGTCTGCCGGCTGCGTGGTGTCAGCCTCTCCCTGCCCGAAAACATACAGGGGCGACGGCGGCCATTCCAGTGGCTTTGAACAGGAATTAAGTATCAGCAGAATCGCCGGAAGCACCGGGCAATACCAAATCCTTCTTTTATTCATACCTATTCAGAATGATATGCTTTTAGGCAAATCTATTAAAAGTCCTTTCAATTACAAATCATGAGCGGAATTTCCTTCCCTGAACAGGTACCAGGGATGGATACCGGATTGGTGACCTGGTCTGTTCCCTTTACAAATCCGGTCTCAACTCTTCAATAACCCTGGCAGAAACCCAGAAGGGATGACTCTCTCCTTCGCGCCCGCTTAAGAAGATAAGGTACTTTTTATCAGGAGTAACTATCGGGCAGAGCTCAAAGCCTGTATTGACAGGACTGCCGAGTCTTTGTGACTCACCCCAGGTGCCGTCTCTGTCGCGTAAGCTGATACGCAACTCCTTACCGGCGCAATAGAGAAGATAATCGCCGTCAGGCGAGATGAAGGGTGTCATCTCATTCTCGGCACTGTTTACCCTGGCTCCGATGTTCACAGGTTTTGAGTACTCTCCATCCAGGTAGGATGAGCAGTAAATATCCTGCATCCCGAAACCACCTGCATTATCTGATGCAAAATAGATGTTCCCCTCTTTATCAACCGAGAACTGCCAGTGCATATTCATCTGGTTGATTACCTGGCTGACAGGTTCTGGATCACTCCATCCCGTCTCTGTCCTGTCGACATACCAGATGTTCTCACTCCTCCTGTTCTCCTGGTCGGGATTAGGACGGTTTGAGTTAAAGTATATCCTCTTGCCGTCATGTGAGAAGCAGGGTTCCCCGTCAGTTATTCCCTCCAGGCCACTGAAGGTAGCTGTTTGTGGCGGTGTCCACCTGTTGCCGACCGTTTTCATGAACAAAATATTCCCGATAGAATAGGGCTGACCGGGTACCTCAATCATAGGCGACCAGTAAACCTCCGTACCGTCAGGTGAGAAAGCCAGGCTGCTGTGCAATCCCCATATTGAAGAGATTATTCCCGGAGCAAAAATCACAGGAACAGTATCCGGGGGTGTCTGACCCAGGTAATCACCCTCCATCACAGGAAACTGCATCGGATTCTGGTCAGCTCCATTCTTAACCAGGAATTCCTTCGATTTCACCTGGCCGAATTCATCAGCCACGTTATAGGGTGTCTGCCCCATGAGATTCCTGGCGTTAATATCAGCACCCGTGTCCAAAAGCGTCTTAAGGACTTTGACATGATTATTCATTGCAGCATAATGGAGGGGTGTCCAGCCATATTTATCCTTCGAATCTGTCTTCAGCCCTTTCTCTATGAGTGTTGCCACGATCTCCGGCGATCCCCCTTTCGCAGCATCGTGCAGAAGTGAGCCCTGCGAATTATCAGGTGTGGGGATCTCAATACCTTTCTCAACCAGTATCCTGAAAAGATCATACAGGCCTTTCTGACAGGCTATATTAAGGAGGGCTCCTGCCTTCCTTCCCGTGACAGGAATCTCGGCTCCCTTTTCAATCAGTACACCAATTATTTCTTTATAACCTCGCCATGCCGCCAGCTCGAGAGGGGTGGACTCAAATTTGTCCTTTACATTCACATCTGCGCCTGCATCAATAAGGAGCCGGGCAATTTCAGGCGTGCCCCGTTCTCTTGCACAGAGCAACAGGGGAGTCCTTTCATAGGTGTTTCTTACTTCCAGGGGAGCCCCGCTTTTCAAAAGTATCTCAGTTACTTCGGTGGCACCGTTCGAAGCTGCATAATGAAGAGGTGTATGCATCTGGTAATCGGCAACTTTGACATCAGCCCCTTTTTCGATCAGAAGCTTTGTGATATCAGGGTTTCCAAGATATGAGGAGACATGCAGAGGCGTTTGCTGGTTCCTGTTCACGCCATTGACATCAGCGCCAATGCCGAGAAGATATGATACTGTCTCAAATTGTTTTTGTCTTACGGCAAGGTGCAGCGGTGTATTGCCCGACTCATCCATTGAGGTGATCAGCTGGGGATTAGTCTCCAGCAGGGTCTTTAATGCTGGCAGGTCATTATTCTTCAGGGCATCGAAAAGCTCCTGCGAAGAGATGGTTGAGACACTCACAACGAGGAATGCAACCACCAAAGTTAATTTCATAGGTTTCATGGCTGATCTTTTTACTGTCCTATGAAATTTAAAAAGGATTTCCTGAACTGGCAGCTTCTCCGGGAGGGATTAACCAATCATTAACCCAACTCTTTTGATCAAATTCTGATAACTATTAAAATTAATGTATATTTTATTTGACATTGTGTAAATTATTATTATCTTTGTGTCGTTATAGTTTTACACATAGTATATATTAACAGACATAAGGAGGAATAATTATGGGACACCATGAGAAACAATCAATCGTATCAATCATTGGCTCAGTGCTGGTGATTGGATTCTACTCGCTCTTTGTTTACAGGAACTACATCCAGGCTGATATGGAGCTGCTGAACGATTTCCAGTTCTGGGGGAAATCGTTTCTTTACCTGATTCCTGTGGCAATTGTTGTGCAGATTGTGATCCAGATCCTGTTTGCCATTGCAAACCGCATCATCACGCAGGAGGATTTGCCCGACATCACCGACGAGCGCGATAAGCTCATTGAACTTAAAAGCATCCGGATCTCGCACTGGATATTCGTTCTCGGATTTATGCTGGCGATGGGGTCACTGGCTCTGGGAATGAAGCCCTATTTAATGTTCCTTACCCTTATCTCATCAGGTTTTGTGGCCAGTCTGGCATC
>CALMRD010000119.1 GCA_937871625.1 uncultured Bacteroidales bacterium
CTGTCCCACCTGGCAATAGATACAACTGTATGAACAGACTTTCGGCCTGATGATATTGTTTATTCCAAGGCTCTTGCCGAGGCGTCGCGAAGGTACAGGACCGAAACTTATCATGATACTTTTATTTATTGTTTTCTGTCTGAGCAATCACGTCATTGTAAACCACGTAGCTGCCTTTCTTTACCCCCAGGTATTCGGCAATGACATCGCATTTGACCATCAGCAGGAAGTATATCCGGCGGTCATGCTCCCCTATCAGTCCCTCAAGGTTGCCCTGTCCCTTGGAGATGATCAGATCTGCCTCCTCATAGCATTTGCGAAAAATGTCGCCTGACCTTGATACTACAGTTGTTGGAGCGTCATATCCGCTTGAGATCACTCTCGTCACCCGGGTCATTCCGACATATTCGGCATCCTCCATGGTGGCGTCATTGATTGCCGGGGCTCCTCTTACCGAGAAAGTGAGGCCGGGATGTGACATTTCGGTTACCAGCAGCCTGTCAAAGACGATTTCGCCGGCATTGTCTCCTATATAAAGTACCTTCTGCGCCCTGCCCAGTTCTTCTCTCATCGGGCCGCTATGGTCTATGGCAAAATCGGAATTGAGAACCTGATCCATTGTTCCGCGCAGATCACAGTGATCATGCACGGCGAAATCAATGATATTGCCGGCTATTGCCAGCCTGACGGCTGTCAGGAACGGATCCGGAGAGCTCTGCACCATATGCTCAAGCTCGTCATACATCTCCAGCACGGTGTCGTTGCTCTCGCGCTTGATCTCCAGGAAAGGGTCAGGGTCGTTTATTACAGACCTGTATAGATTCTGAATGTCACGGGCGCAGTCCGGTGCCGATATGCCGTACCATTTTTCATTCAATATCTCCAGCATGCCACGCGTGAACTGCTCCTTTGCAGTTACCGGGATTTCGGCCTTCTCCAGCCTGTTCCCGTAGGACTTCATCAGGCAGTATATGCAGCGGTAGTCGGATATCATCTGAGTTTGACAGTGAGTGCAGGTGGCTGCAGTTCAATATGCAAATATAATGAACATATGCTCATAAATGGTGGTAAATAGTCGTATTATTCAACTCATTAAACTCACATTACTTTCAGGCACGCCATACTCATGATCCCGGTTCCGGTCAGATATCATTTGACAGACAGTCTGTATTCATTGTCCCGGTGCTGGTCAGGTATCAGCTGGCAGAGAGGCCTCATGGATGGTCCCGGCAGCGGTTTGGCATCAAGTGTCACTTAACCGTGAAGAATTATTCCGTAAAAAATGAAAATTATTTTATCTTTGCACCCTCAAACGGTCCCGTAGCTTAACTGAATAGAGCATCTGACTACGGATCAGAAGGTTACAGGTTTGAATCCTGTCGGGATCACAAAGAGCAGCCCCGCGTCAGCGGGGTTTTTTATTTTTGAATAAGCCGAAGAAGTCCGCTTCTGAGGGCTTATGAATGAAATAAAAAATGAACGCCGAAGGCGGCTGCTCTTCGTTCGTAGCCCCCTGTTACGGATCACGCCGACGTAAGGAGGCGTAATCCCGCCGGGATCACAAGAAATCATCCTGCGCAAGCAGGATTTTTTATTTTGAATAAGCTGAAGAAGCTTGTTTCCCCCTACCCGTTTATCTCCAGGTCGTGCACGTACTTGTTGTTGTCGGCCAGGAAGAGCTCGAGCGTTATGGAGTATGGCCTTTGGATGACGACGATCTTGCGGCAGGGGCTTAACTGCTCATCATTTTTTACAGTGCAGTAGTAATGCTTGCAGATGCCGTCAAACCTGTCCTCCTTCTCCTCAATGAGGTATACACTCAGCACCAGCGGACTGGTATTGCCGTTAAGGTAATTGGAGATCGTTATCTCCCTGTCGCTGATGTAGATCGACCGCTCGGTACGGTCTATCTCAAACCC
>CALMRD010000120.1 GCA_937871625.1 uncultured Bacteroidales bacterium
CCTGCTGGCCGGCAGTGACCCTGTGGCAGGCAGAACAGCACGCAGGCGGATGCCTGGGTTACCTCTGCAAGATGTCAGGAGCCGTGTTTACGTCTCACTATTTTTACAATACGACCGTAAACTATCTCCGCAATATTCCAATTGTATTTTCCATTTGAATTATTAAACAGAATAACCACTGTATCAAGATCCTTGTAGTATCTTGCAATACTCTGATAACCAGGCACCCAACCCGTATGGTCATACACGTAGATGGAGGAATAGATCTCCTGTTCTCCCTCTTCAAACAGTGAGCCATCATTTAATGCCCGCAGGAATATACCCACATCCTCTGCTGTAGCCAACATTGAGCCATAATCAACATCCTTTAGATCATGCTCATTGCCAACATAATAGCCACTCATCACTTCGTCCATATCTACATCATGAATCGAACCGAAGGTATTTTTCAGGCCAAGAGGAATCAGGATCTCCTCCCTGATATATTGGAAAGTGCTATAACCCACTGTCTTTTCTATGAGTTCGGAAATCAACAAATAGTTTGTATTGGAATACTTATACTTTTCACCTGGTTTAAAGTCTGCCGGCAGATCAAGTATTAATTCAAGTGCTTCATTACTGCTTTTCGGCGGGTTTTCCCAAAAGTTCGGGGTGTCTGTTAAGTTTGGAATGCCACTCCGATGCTGCACCATCATTCTCAGGGTAATTTTTTCCGCATTTTCAATTCTTCCCACAAGTTCCGGAAAGTAATCGGCGAGCGTTTTATCCAGGGATAAACGATTGTCATGTATCAGTCTGGTGATTGCAACAGCATCATATAACTTGCTGATACTGGCAATCTTGAATAAGGCTTGCGGGTAAGCAGGTATTTTGTTGTTCCGGTCATGCCAGCCAGCGGTATAAAACGCCGGTGGTTTGCCTGCTTCGTCCACATACACAATGATTCCGTCAAATCCATGATCAATTGCTTCATTTACCTGTTCCTGAACCGTATCGGGCAGTGGTAATATCCAGGTCCACACCAGGATCCATGGCACGAAGAACAGGGAGGTTATGCTTGCAACAATAAGTACTATTCCGAGTATTCTCCGTAAGGGCGGGGCAGGCTGTTTTGTCTGTTTTTTCATCAAAATGTCCTTTCACAATAGAAAGTGTTTTCTTATCATATTGTTCATAGCGGATGGGTGTTTGACCGTCAGGGGAGTGTGTTCTGTGAGGTTTTCCTCCATTTAAGACGCTGAAGGGTAAAACGGTCTGCTTAATGTCCGCTCTCCTGGTTGCATTATTTTGCGACATGGTGGAAACGTCATGATTTCCACTTGCAACCAGTTGTCTTACAGGTTTTGCCAGCAAGGCCGCTGGCGCCAGTATAAAGTATCTTAAAACGTTTTACTGTATCAATTCAAAATGCTTCTCAGCAATCGAACCTGCTCGTTATTACCAAGAACAAAGAGCATAATGCCTTCTTTCAGAACGGTATCCGATGATGGGTTAAGAATGTACTGACCGTTTTCCTGCTTGATCCCAAGGATGCTTACACCTGTTTTTTCTCTGATTTGAAGTTCTCCGATTGTTTTGTTGGTGTTAGGGTTTATACCTGAGCATGATATTTCGAAAAGTGAAACATCGCCGACCCGGGGCAGCATTATTTTTTCGACAAACTCATTGATGTCGGGCTGTATAACAAGTTTTGCCATTTTTTGTCCGCCGACTTTGTCGGGCATAATAACATTGGTTGCGCCAGCCAGCTTTAACTTTTTATCGTTGGCTATTGCCGATGCACGGCTGATAATTATCAGGTCAGGATTTATTTCGCGGGCAGTTAATACAACAAACAGGTTGTCGGCATCGCTTGCCAAAGCACTGATAAGCGCCCGGGCATTCTCAATCCCTGCTTTATGAAGCACGTTGTCGTCGGTGGCATCACCGTCGATATAAAATATTTCGGGATTCTCCTGCATGTACTGAATTACTTTAGGCCGGTTCTCAATTACTACAACCGGAAAGTGGTTGGAGAGCAATTCGTCCACAGCCTGCGAACCATTGCGGCCGTACCCTACAACAATCACATGGTCCTTCAATTTCGATATTTGTTTTTCCATTTTTGTTTTGACATTATAAATGCTGCGAATTCTATCGGAGAAGTACTTGGTTATTAATGAGATGGCTAAGGCAAAAAACCCAAGGCTGAGAATTATCAGCACGATGGTAAACCACATCCCCTCTAACGAGAGAGGGCGAACCTCCCTGAACCCAACGGTGCCGATTGTAATAATTGTCATGTAGAGCGCCTCGGTAAAGGAGTAATGCTCTATACGCATAAATCCAATAATTCCAACCAGTATGATGGCTAAAAGAATTCCAAACGCAATGAAAATTGTACGATTACTGTTCGACTCCATACAAAACGGCTCAAGGAAATTATATTTAAATATATTGTTTTTTAGAGCATTGACGAACCGATGCGGAAAATATTCTGACGATACTTTGCCTGACATTTGCCCGGCATTTATCCTGAGTCTGTGAATACTCAGTCCCCGGGCATCATATTCCGGACAACAACTTAAACTTGATTTTGGTCTCTGGCTGGTTTAACTTTGATATTTACCGAAAAAAATGGTTCTCCTGCTCCTATGGCGTGGAAATCACTATAGACGGTCAATATTTCCAGGGTACTATGTAAAAGAGTTTTTTTCAATACCTGTTAACGATCCGTGGAAGTTACAAACAGATTAATAGGAGGAATGATAATGAAGAAGCTGCTTCTTTTCTGTCTTGCCATTGGTCTTCCCGTCATCTCAGCCGGGCAGGATATGTACAGTGCAAGACAACTGACCTTTGACCCGGCACAGAACGGATTCGCCACCTGGGCGCCCGACGGCAAATCCATAGTTTACCAGCGCACCGACATGAGGGATACACTGGGGAAAAATGGTCTGTGGGAAATTGCTCCGGATGGTACAGGATTGAAACAGATATTCAGCGGTCTTGCGGAACATCCCAGGTGGTCTCCCGATAACAGGTATATAGTCTTTGATGCGGATACCGGGAACTGCATCGGGATGATACCGGCCAGGGGAGGAGACCTGGCAAGGTTTCTGCCGGACTCGGTCACAATCCGTAACGGGGGCCTTCCATGCTGGTCGCCTGACGGGTCGCAGGTTGCGTTTCTTGAAATAAAAGGCGAGTCCCTCTGTACCTATAACCTTGATAACCAAGAGCTGAAGAGCCTGTTCCGGGAGGATGGAAAGCTTCCTCTGCCCGGCGGCTGGTGGAACGACGGCAAAAGCATACTGGTAGCCCTGATGGACAGACAGACGAGGAGATCAACCATAGAAAGAATATCTGTCGAAGGGAAAGAAAAGACTCAGATACCCTGCCAGCATGATAATTTCTACAGGTACCTGGCTCTTTCACCGGACGGATCCCTGCTCGTGTTTGGTGCAGTGAACGGCAGGTATGTCGGCCTTTACATAATGTCTTCCGAGGGCGGTCCCGCCCTGCCCCTGGCTGTCACCGAGAACAATCATAATGAAGGCGCTGCCTGGTCTCCCGATGGGAGACACATAGCCTTCACCAGTACCAGGTCGGGCAACTTTGACATATGGATAATGGATGTTGATATTGATGAAATCTGGGAGAAGCTTCAGTAACAACATCCTGCAGGACTGGCTCCGGGGGTTATGTTATAAAGATAACCAGGTAATGGATATTATCATGTATCCGGGCAGGGACTCAGCTTCTTGTTGCCGGCAGTGATTATCCCTGGCACGTGTTCTCATGTGATGAAAGTGTTCTGCAACAGGATGATCCGATGCTGACAAGGTATGTCGTCAGGATCTCTGGTTGGTGAAGGCATCTATATGGCTTTCCTCATCTTTATGATCATACACGATAAAAAAAACTCCAGGGGTTAAATGGCCCGAATGAGTCTTTTCATTACCCACACAGATGCCTGAAAGGTTATTTCTTAAGCTTTCCCTCGTAATAGGCTTTGAAGTCTTCCCAGTGATAAAAAGTCGGAATATCAGTTTCAACGGGTATCACCGCCTCTTTTTCACAATGAAGGACTTTTACAATAATATCACCCGTTCTGTCATTCCTGAAGAAGATCAGCTGAAGGTTGGCTCCCATGGGTGATACCTTGAAATCACTCCAGGCGGTGTAAACCTTTTCAATGTCAGGCTCCTGCCTGAAGGCTCCGTTGATATCCATCAGCGCAACCAATGGACTTATATATGTATCGTGGCCGAACCTCAGGTCAGCCGAAATATTATTTCCTTCAATGGCCTCTTCGGCACAATCCAGTATGTCCCTTAAGAGCAACTTGGTACTGTCTTGTGCCTCCTGACCCGTAAAATAATAGTACCTCCTGAAATTTGATGCCTGCCACATTATGAACAACTCTTCCCGCGAAAAAACATCACTCATCGAGATATTCAGCTCCGGGATGTCCTGCAGGTCTGATGCAATGGCATACAGGTCATTCATGAAAGAGATGGATGATGCGACATTTTCCTTTGCATATTCAGCGTCGGTAAAAACTGTAGAGAGAAAATGTTCACTGTCAAGATTCTCCTCCAGGAATCTGTTTGTAACGGCATTTAAGGAGTCCCTGTTATAGGGTCCGTAGGCATTATTAAGATAGCTGTTTCTCGCTGTCGCCTCTCTTGTCATATTTATTTCAGGATTCAATTCCTTGAGCCGTTCATTGTTTGCAGCCATGCTGAGGATACATCGCGGTACCGTTGTTGACCGGCTGTAGATATTACATTCACGCCCTTTTTTTGTTGAAAACACCTCCGGGAAGGAATAAAACATACGCTCGGCAATATCCCTGTGTTCCAAAGCTCCAAGCTCCGAAAGGTCACCATAGCGCATATATGCATCTGCGGCGGCAATCCCGACCCGCTCATAAAGACTTTCGCCCAGAGCTGTCAGTTTGCCTGCGGCGTGAGCCTTACAAAGGATAGTATCAGGATTGACATATGGGGAAGGTGAGGAGAGCCAGCGTGAGCCATGACGGCCGTAATGACTTATGTAAAAGGGTTTGTAACCGCGTGGAGCCGGTGTTATGGGAGTTTCAACATATATATACTGCTGATAGATGCCAGCCGCATGCCTGCTGTCACTGAAGAATTCTTCCCGGGTTGTCTGGGCAAGGATGAAGGCAGATGACAATGATAAAAGAACAGAGATATAGATAACCTTCTTCATAATTAAAACTTTTGGTTTCGAAAAATAATGCATTTGCAGATCGGATGCAAGATGTACACTGCTTTCGTGTCAGCCGGGTTTTCAATGCTGGCAGAAGAGGCAACTTGTGACGACCGGACAGCTCTCACGGAGACTCTGGGCGGATTGCCGGGTGCAGGTGCGGGGTTAAGCGAGAGCGCTAGCCAGCTACCAGTTTTACCATGTAGACGATATAGACTGCCAGGAGAAGGGCGGCCTCCCACCTGTCGAGCTTTTTCTTCTTCCCGGTAAACATAAAGACAAGGAGAACGATTGTTCCCAGGCCAAGGAGATAAAGGTCGGTATTGAAAGAGGCATCAAAACCAAGAGGCCTTATCAGGGAACTGACACCAAGTATCAGGAAAATATTGAAGATATTGGACCCGATTATGTTTCCAACGGCAATGTCATTGTTCTTTTTCAATGCCGCCACCACTGATGTCGCCAGTTCAGGCAGGGAGGTGCCTGCCGCGACAATGGTCAGTCCGATGATCTTCTCACTGACACCCATTGCCGTTGCCATCTCAATGGCGCTGGTGACGACGAGCCTTCCGCCAATGACAAGCCCTGCCAGGCCGACAAGTATCAACAGCCATATTTTCCCGTGAGAATGGACTAAATCAAGATCCTCCTTTTCTGCAGGATCGGCTTTGAGTTGCCTGTAAACGTAAAAGAGGAACAATCCGAACATGGCAAGCAGGATCACTCCGTCAAACCGCGAAAGAACCTGCCTGTCCGGCAGAAGGAAGTCATTTGCGAGGAAGAAGAGAAGTATGGCTGCAATGAAGGAGAGCGGTATCTCTCTCTTTACGGTGCTCGACTGAACAACCAGGGGAGTTATCAGTCCTGCAATGCCGAGTATTACGAAGAGATTGAAATTATTGCTTCCGATAATATTGCCGAAAACGATCTCCTGGTGGTTTTGCAGCGAAGCGAAAATATTGACAACCAACTCGGGCGCTGAAGTCCCGAAGGCAACGACGGTCAGCCCTATTGCCAGGTCGGACACATTATGCTTCTTTGCCAGCGAGGAGGCCCCGTTAACAAGCCAGTCGGCCCCCTTGATCAAAACAACAAATCCTACTATCAGCAAACCAATCTGTAACAGCATAGTCGCAAGTTTATCTCTTTATTTCTTTTTCCCGGGGTTTACGGCTTACTGTTGTTTCGCCACCATAATCCCGCTTAGTGGCAGCAAAATTAATCAATTGCCCCGTATACGGAGCCTGTAACAGACAAGTGCAATTAAAGCTTTCAGGGCACTGAAACGATTATCTTTCCCCGCGGCTTGCCATTCACGGCGAGTTCAAAGGCGTCAGCGGCATTTTCAAGAGGAAAGATATTTTCAATAAACGGATTGAGTTTACCCTCAGCAAACAGGTTCTCCAGCTCCTGCCAGTCCTCCGGGCGCTTCCTCATATTTGCCGAAGTAAATCGTCTGCCATAGATCAGCCTGGTAATAAGTATTGAAAGATAGGGGGGAGGGATAAACAGCGTCGATGCATAGGTTCCTCCGCGTTTCAGCAGGTGACGCGCAAGCCGGAGACTCATTTTCCCATAGGCATCCATGATTGCATCGAATCTCGTGTTGCAGTTTGCCAGTTCTTCCCTGCTGTATCCCATGATCTCATCAGCCCCGAAGCTTCTTGCAAGCTCACTGTTTGCCTCGCTGCATGTTGCGGTGACCACTGCTCCCCTGGCCCTGGCTATCTGGATGGCAAAATGACCCACTCCGCCGGTGCCACCGTTGACAAGCACCTTCATGCCTTTTCCTACGCCGCATTTTCTCAGCCCGTTGAGGGCGGTGAGGGCTGCTATCGGCAGTGATGCCGCCTCGTTGAATGACATACCCTCCGGTATGAGCCTGACGTTGGCTTCATCCACTGCACGCAGCTCAGCCAGGGATCCTCTTCTGTCAAAGAGTATCGATTGTGAGCCGTATACCTGTTGCCCCTGTGAGAATGACGTCACCCCGTGGCCTGTCTCCCTGACGATACCGGCAAAATCGGCACCGAAAATACGCGGGAACCTGAATCCTGTAATAAGCCTGGCAGCACCCTGCTTTATCTTCCAGTCGACCGGGTTGATGGTGACTGCCTTTATCTCTACAAGTATCTGCCCGGGGCCGGCAAAGGGGTCCGGCAGTTCGCCGAGGAGAGAAGCCTCAGAGTTGCCATATGCTTTTGAGTAGTATGCTTTCATGATAACAAGGTAACAATAAAGTTGACTTTGGGTTCTGCCTGCCGTAACTTTGATTTTCTTAAGAAATAAGTTTGATTATACCTGAGGGTTGATGTAGGCGAAAAGGGTCATAGCAGTAGCACTTCTCTTCTGCAGGCGAATAATTTTTTGGAATATCAGAAATATTGGATCATAAGCGGAGGTATAATCATGAAAAGACTGTTTTTATTCTTCATCGCAATTGGCCTTACAGTATCAGCAATTGTCGCCGCCCAGGAGCAACCTCCTGAGGGCTGTTCGGTGATTTCGTTCTCAAAGGGGGACAGTATTTTTTTTGCCGGGAATGATGACTTTATCAATCCTGACTCCTATTACTGGGTGGAGCAGGGCGACTCCACCAGATATGGTGTGATATGGATCGGATGGCCTGATAATCCCCAGCAGGGAGTCAACGAAAAGGGTCTGGCTTATGACGGCAACGGGTTGCCAAGGGTGGATGTCAATCCGCACAGTGAGCGGATACCGTATGCGGGTGAATACTACCATCAGTACATGATGCAGATAATGCATGAATGCTCAACTGTAGCTGAGGTGATTGAGTGGGCAGGGAAACATCAGCGACCTCCTTATATGCATGACCAGATGCACTTTGCCGATACAACCGGCGATGCTGTCATCATAAGCGCCGGAACAGACGGTGAAATGGTATTTACCCGGAAAGAACCCGGTGACGCATTCCTCGTTTCAACCAACTTCAATGTGGCCAATCCTTCCAATGGCTATGGCTACCCCTGCTGGCGCTACGACAGGGCAGGTGAGAGGCTGGCTAATCTGCTTGCAGGTGAGGCCCCGGTGACCAGCAGGGATATAACCGATGTTATGGATGCCGTACATGTCAGCACCGGCTCAGGCTGGACTATCGTGACCATGGTGGCAGACATGTTCAATGGTATTGTCTATTTCTATTTCTTTTACCAGTATGACCGTCCGCTTGTGCTGAACGTTAAAGAGGAGCTTGCCAATCCACGTGAGCCGGGGCTGCTCAGCATGCTCTACCCGGAGGATGTGCGTGATGAGGCTGCCCGCAGGTATAAGAAAGCCCGGCTGAGCAATGTTGCCGGCAAGGTGGCCGGCATTTCATGGCCCGCACTTGTGGTTTTAAGCCTGATTCTGCTCTTCACAGCCTGTACTGAACCAGGGAAGGGGTTGAGGTTCTGGTTACCCGCAGTGATTGTACTTGGTCCGGTTGCCTTAATAATCCGGTACCTGGTCAAAAGAAGGAGCAGGAGCGAAATTCTCAGGGATGCCCTGACGGAGACTCTCGGTAACATCGTCCCGGTTGTGATATCGTACACAATCGGGTTATCATTCCTTATTACAAGGACTTTTTCGGGAAGTGTTTCCCAGGAGCTACAGTTATTTTTGATGCTGGTGATGCCACTATTGCTGGGATGGATATATCACCTGGTTTTCCTGGCTAAATACAGCAGAAATAAGGGCCTTTTCATCCTTCAGCGTCTTCCGCAGGTATTGATAACCACCTTCCTGGGCCTGGGAGGCATAATCCCGGTTGCGATGCCTCTTGTAAACAAAACCATAAACATGTCTCTTCTGATACCGTTGTCACCACTGGCAGTGACAGGCTGGTGGGCCATGGTTGCCCTCGGCGCGCTCACAGGCGGAGTGCTGATCTTCCTGTTTGAACTCTGGGAGGCAAAAAGAGGCTTCAGGTCGTGGCCGGTTGTGGCGCAAAGCGAAGGTCAGCTGATCATTCCGCCATTCCGCAGGCTCTGGTGGTGGATACCGTTGAGCTTCGTGATACAGATTGCAGGACTGGTACTTGGGGTAATGTTGCTTAAATAGCCAGGGCAAAAGGATAACATCGAGCAGATACGTCGGAGACCCGGCAATTGATCAAGAAGGTTTCATACTTTTAGCACGAAATTTGAGCGGGCAATGGTTGGAATATGTAATTATTTAATCGGCAACAATAACCAGGATGCCTGAATAAAGTTGGCTCTTTTCAGTTGCATTTCAGATCAGTATTTGCTATATTTGTATTCTGATTTCCAGTGTCTTGCCGCTGAAGGCGGACATAAGGGATCTCAGCGGGGATGAATGATGGAGACGGTAAAAAAGAGTGGTGGAAAACCTGAATGGATGGAGATCATATCAAGGTACAACAAGCCTGATAATCTCAGGAGCTGGTGGCAGATAATCAACTCAGTGGTGGCATACCTGCTTATGTGGGCCTTGATGATCTGGTCACTGAATATCTCTTACTGGATCACCCTGGCACTGGCTGTCCCGGCGGCGGGCTTCCTGGTCAGGACCTTCATCATCTTTCACGACTGCGGTCACGGATCTTTCTTCCGGTCGAAACGCCTGAACACAATCATTGGGGTAATTTCCGGGTTGCTTGTTTTCACTCCCTACCATCGCTGGCACCGCGACCATCACATCCATCACCAGACAGTGGGCAACCTGGAGAAGAGGGGCACGGGAGACGTGATGACCCTGACGGTGGATGAGTACCGGAAGAAGAGCCGGTGGCAGCGATTTGTATACCGTCTCTACCGTCATCCGGTGTTTCTCATTGGCATCGCACCGATGCTGCTCTTCGTGATCCTGTATCGTCTACCCAGAAAGTATATGTCGGTGAGGGAGCACGTTTATGTTCAGCTTACCAACCTGGCGCTTGTCCTTATAGTGGCCGTCATGGTAATGACCATAGGGTGGAAGGCCTACCTGATGATACAGATACCGGTGCTGTACATTGCGACGGTTCATGGCGTCTGGCTCTTTTATGTACAACACCAGTACAGGCATGTCAAATGGAGCGACGCCTCATCCTGGGATTACAAGACGATGGCCCTTGACGGCAGCTCGTTCTTCAAACTGCCGACTGTACTTAACTGGTTTACAGGGAACATCGGGTATCATCATATCCATCACCTCAGTCCTCTCATTCCCAACTATAACCTTAAGAGGTGCAATGATGAGAACCCGCTCTTCGGCCAGGTAAAGCCGGTGACCTTCTGGTCGGCCTTTCAATCGCTGATGCTCAGGCTGTGGGATGAGAAGAGAGGGATGCTTATCAGTTTCAGGGAGATGCGTCTGTGGAGGACCCGTAAGGATCCGGCTGTTGCCCTATAGGCTATCCGGTGTTTTTGTGAAAGTTACTGATCATTGTTTCTGCTCCCTTGTCCATGGCGTTATCTGTTATTTACCATGTTTCGACTGCAGGTAATCGATTGTTGTTCCCATCAGCCTCTTCAGGGCCTCCTGATCTATGTCAGAGAGTTTTTTGATATAGATGCAGGCCGCACCCCTTTTGAATTTTCCCAGTCCCTCGAGGAGGTGCTCATGTTCCGGGGCGCCGGTGTAGACATAGAGTGACATGGCGGCTTTGCGTGGCGAAAAGCCAACCAGTGGCCAGTCGCCCTCCTGGCTGCTTCTCTCAGACCTGTAGTGATACTGGCCGAAGCCTATAATGGAGGGTCCCCACATCTTCGGCTCGAAGCCGGTGAATTCTCGCATCAGCTTCAGAAGCTCGAAGCTGTCCTTGCGTTTCTGTTCAGTATCGGCAAACGAGTTGATGAAGTCGGTGACATTCGCGTCTGTCTGTTTTGTTTTCAATTCTGCCATAGCCGCTTGTTTTAAGTAATAAGGAATTTCCACTGACAAAGTTCAATAAATTTTTGGCTACTGAGTATTTTTTTTGCAACGGACTGGCGTAATACGAATGGCAGTTCTGTGCTCTGGCAGTACTCCTTACTCAAATCATTTATGTGGCTATCCTCATCTTTATCATCATACATGATGTAGAATCTCCTGAGGGCATCAAACTGTGATCTGTAAGGTGGGTTTTATCTGAACACCCTTGTGGCGAAGAGATATCTTTCGTTCAACCGGGGGTCATTGGGTTTTCAAGGTTGGCATCGAACTAATCCAGGGTTCTGTTGATTCTGGAGATGTATTCCGTCCGGGAGGTATCAGGTTCGTTCATACCGGTTATGACTTCGTTATGCTATAGTTGTTTCAGCATGGTCATCGATTCATCATGACGGACGTAATCGACAAAGCCAAATTTCTTATAGAGGGGGTAAGCATAGTTCGCAAGGTCAACACTTAACGAGACCCGGGTATAACCCACGGAGGCAAGTCGGTTCAACATCTCAGTGAGAAGCCCGGTGCCAATACCCCTGCGACGGTATGGTTCAAGCACTGCCATGCTCAATTCGGGGGTGGCTGCATCAATGAAGCCGTATCCTTTTACCGGTCCGGTGAACAGTCGTGTCCATACCGCACCGGCAATTTCGCCCTCCGTTTCTGAAACGAGGCACAGATCACCCTCCCTTCCAAACTCCTCGATGTAAACAATGATTTCCGGCAGCTCAATGATGTCAAAAGGTGGTTTTTCTGCTTCAGGAGGAATGAAAATGGCATTGTAAAGCATCGTTCTCAGTATGCCTGCCTCTGACGGTCTTAGTTCTCTGATGGTGATACCGGCTCTCATTTCAATTAAGAATCGGGGTCTGCGGGTAATTTGGTGACAGCCGGGTTATCGCTCCTGACGTCCCATTCGGACTCAAACTGTACACTAAGAGTTTCATGTTCATCGGACGGTATTCTGGTGTTGCAGTGCTGTAAAGGCATCGTCGCAGAGCTTTTCATCTCTCCGGAACCGGGTATGGTCGTTGCTGTAAAACAGTTAATGTGAGCAGATTCTGGCGGTTTAGGCTGTAGTCTGTGCTTCATCCTGAGGTGCTGCAAGTTAAATTATTTCCGGGTCATAAATATAGCATTATGTTGTGTATGAGCCTGGCTTGCTAACTATATCTTCATATCAGGGGGCTGATTTAAACCCTTTTGTCAGTATGATGACGACAGGCACTATCACCCGTGAAGGGACCCCTGAAAAAAAATAAAAAAAGTGAAATATCGCTTGCGATATAAAAATATTGATTATATTTGCATCGTGTACGATAGAATCGCTACAGATATAAATAAGGTGCGGAGCTGAGTGCGCGTAAAAACACTAACTGAAGCAAATAACTTAATAACAGGATATCATGGAAAAGAATTTTTATCAATTCAAAGCGAAGAGTCTCCAGGGCAAGGAGATAAGCATGGAAGAGTACAGGGGCAAGGCTGTGCTTGTCGTAAACACCGCCAGCAAATGCGGTCTGACGCCGCAGTATGAAGGCCTGCAGAAACTGTATGAGGAGTACGAGGACAAAGGGCTGGTCATCCTGGGATTTCCCAGTAACCAGTTTGCAAACCAGGAGCCGGGCGACGAGAAATCGATAGCAGAAGGATGCCTGGTGAATTACGGCGTTACCTTCCCGATGTTCTCGAAGGTTGATGTCAACGGAGAGTCGGCTCACCCGGTCTTTGATTACCTGACACGGGAACTGAGGGGCACTTTTAGCAGGAAGGTGAAATGGAACTTTACCAAATTCCTGGTTGACAGGAACGGCAACCCGGTGAAGAGGTTTTCACCGACGACAAAGCCTGAACAGCTTAAGGGAAGTATTGAAAAGGTGCTGAAGGTTCAGTGAGGATGACGGGCTCCCGACTCAGTTCATGGCCCGCCCTGTTAAATAAATATCGCAGGCGATTGAATCACATTTTGTAGATTTGTGAGACGGTTGCCCTGTTTAAAATATGCAAGATGGCCTACGAACAACTCAAGCTTGAAAACCAGCTATGCTTTCCCGTCTATGCGGCATCACGGCTGATAACGCGTGAGTACCAGCCTTTTCTCGATAAGCTGGGCATAACTTATCCGCAGTACCTGGTGCTGATGATACTCTGGGAAGAGGATGGCATGCCGGTGAATGATATAGCGAAGAAGCTGATACTCAATACCAACACCATCACTCCGCTGCTTAAGAGGATGGAGCAGCAGGGGATCATCAGGCGCAGGCGCTCGGGGAAGGATGAGAGGAAGGTCATTGTTCATCTGGCCCAAAAAGGAAAGCAGTTGCAGGAGGAGGCTGCACAGATACCTGAACAGCTTGCCGGCCGGCTTACAGAAGCAGAACTGAAGGTTGATGATCTGATTATGCTGAAGGAGACCCTCGAGTCGATGATCAGATCCCTGTCGAAATAGAGTCCTCTGCTGCCCTCTGTGGTACAGGGAAGAGGAATTCAAGTGGTATGTGAAGCCTTTTGTTCCACGCTTTTTCACTGTGGTCTTCGCCGGGGAAATAGCGTGTCATCCAGTTCGTTTCGTCATATCCCCTTGAGTGCATCAGGCTGTCGATTCTCCGCTGTATCGTCGGATACATTGCATCAAGTGTCTGGTCGCCGCAGTCGAAATAGATCCTGTGACCTTCTGGTGGCGCCGGCAGACGCCGCCTGAGATAGTCCAGGTACGCGTCAGGGAACGGGTTATTCAGTGTGTCAAACGTTCCAACCCAGTGTGTCGAGAGGCAGGCGGCACCGCCGAAGAGCTCAGGGTATTCGCAGACGGCGTAGAGAGATATCAAGCCTCCCATGCTGGCGCCGGCGATGAAGGTATTGTCCCTGCCTGTCTGAACAGAGTATTTTTCTTCAACAAAGGGCTTCAGTTCTTCAACGATGAACTTCAGGTAGCTGTCTGACCGGGGAGTGAAGGCCTCTTTGGCATGACCAGCCCTGCGCAACTGGGCGGTGAGCGTATCCCGCCCTTCCTGAGACATCTGCTCAAACGGCTTCTGCGGAAAATAGTCGGGGTGCCGCGTTTCACCACCGTTCCAGATGCCAACCACTATTAAGGGTCTGACCACTCCTGCCCGGAATAGCTCCGTGGCGACATCGTCAACGTCCCATGACTGTCTGTTCCATGTCATTTCTGCATCATAGAGCATCTGCCCGTCATGCATATAGAGAACCGGATATCTTATGCTGTCCGTATAACCTTCAGGGAGCCATATGTCAATATGTCGCGGGGTGACATACTGTGATTTGAAGCCTTCGATCCGTTCCACGGTGCCGCTTTCGACCCGGGGCATGGGATCATTGCTGCTGCCACATCCTGTAAGGCAGAGCATCACGATAAGGGAATTGACAAATCTGCTCATGGCTAATATGATCTTCAATAACTGTACTAAAGCTACGCTTTTTTGTCTTATGATGTCACGCTGGCTGCAGGCTTAGTGCCAGCCTCTCGGTAAGGTTTGCTATATCATCCTTCCTGGCAATCTGTGAGATCCACTCTTCCGGTATGCCGTCAAAGCCGTAGAGCAGTCCTGCCAGTCCGCCGGTAACGGCAGCGGTGGTGTCGGTGTCCCTGCCCAGGTTGACGGCACGCAGAACGGCCTCGCGATAGCTGCCGGTGGTGAGCAGGCACCAGACAGCAGCTTCGAGCGTATGAACCACGTAACCGCTGCTATGGATCTCATCTACCTCAAGACGCGAGATGTCATGCTTTAGCAGGCGGTCGAACACCACGATCTCGGGCGGATCGATGAGCAGGCCTGACAGGTGGCCGGCAATCGCGGCCTGCATGTTATTGTATATTTCATTTTTATCCTTTCCTTCGAGGATCTGCCTGGCAAACTCGAGGTAATAGAAGCAGGATATGATGGAGCGGATGTGCCCGTGAGTGACGGAAGAGACCTGCCTTGTCAACTCGAACCGTTCGTTTACAGGTCTGTCGTACATATAGAAGAGCAGAGGCAGGATTCTCATGAGCGAGCCGTTGCCGTTTGAAGCCTCGTCGTCACTCCCCGCCCTGTCAGCCTGCATGCCCCTGGCAAGCCGCTCGATGGCTGTCCTGGTGGTGTTTCCGACATCGAATACCTCGCCATGGGCTGTCCAGAGACCCTCGTGATACCACCTCACGTAACTACGTCCGATGGCATTGACATCAAACCCTTGTGTCAGTGCCTCGGCGAGGCAGAAGGTGAGGGAGCTGTCGTCCGACCAGGTGCCGGGAGGGAGGTCGTATGTCCCGAAGCCGGTCATGCCGGTCACAGGGTCGCGACTGATATCATCCCTGCTCTCAAATTCGACAGGGACCCCCAGCGCATCGCCAACGGCTACTCCGAAAAGCGCAGATTTTACTGCATATGCATAGTCATTTCCCTGGCCGGTATATTCCGGTCTTTGCGATCCTCCGTTCATCCAATCCTTTTTGTTCGTTCCCCCCTGTAGCGGGTCCTCGTGAGTTATTCTAACGATTCCGGACCAGGAATAGTATAAAAAATAACCGTCGAGAGGAAGAATTAAGCCAGGTTGTAGTGGGATGAAAGGACCGTGTTACCTCTTTTAACTGTGTGGGAAGGGCACAAAATAGTATCTTTATGCCTTTGAAACAGTTATATGGGCTTCTCAATCAAAGGACTTCTCTACCGCATTTTTATCGATCCGTTGATCAACGGGCTCCGCAGGCACGTTGTCTCGATGATAGGGCCGGGGGAGAAGGTGATCGACATAGCGTGCGGGACAGGTGCGCTGTCGATGGCCCTGGCCCGGCATGCCGGCCACGTCACCGGTATCGATTTCTCGGATGACATGATCACCACTGCCCGCCGTACGGCACAGAAGTGCCGGGTCGCGAATGTCTCCTTCGGGCTGCTCGATGCATCAGACCTCTCAACTTACCCTGACAATAGCTTCGATGTTGCTGTCTCGACCCTGGCGATGCACCAGTTTGAACCGGAGACGGCGGTGAAGGTACTCATGGAGATGCGTCGCCTGGCAAAAAGGATCATCATTGCCGACTATAACTGTCCCATGACCCAGGGACCGGCGGCATGGCTGGCATGGGGCATAGAGCGCGCGGCACGGGGCGACCACTACCGTAACTTCAGAAAGTACATGGCAGGGGGCGGGCTGAACAGCCTGGCAGCGGCAGCCGGACTGTCCATCACCACAAGTGTCAACAGGGGAGAGGGTGTGTTCACTGTAACGCAGATGCTGTTAAGGGAAGATATCCATGGGGTTCCGCAATAATCACCCGAGTGGTGCGGTTAATTCAGTAGAAGATGCCGGGATAAAGAAGGGGAGAGCTTTTGGAAATGATTTACATACCAAATAAAAATACACACACTGTCATGAAAAGAAATGCTTTGTTTCTGGCCGGGCTGCTTGCCATGGTAACACTGTTCTCCTGTTCAAAGGATGATGATCCCGTTAACTCATTCAGGTTTGACGGGGAGAACTACCTTATTAATGATCTTTACCTGATTGAGGAGGTCTTCAATAAGGGTACTTCCGCCGAACTGCATGTTTTCCAGTTTATGTTCGGCAACATCAGCAACGGTGATACTACCATCCTTGCCCTGGCGCTGCTTGATGAGGCGGTCAACACTCTCGGGGGCAACTATCCCTCTGTGGGCTTCACAGATGAGGCGCAGCGGAGTGTCTATCCCTTTGGCCTGATTTTCCTCAGCGGCATCAGCCTTGATGGCGATTCCTACTACCTTACCGGGGATGGGGGCAGCGTTGACGCCAGGGTCCTGTCGAACGGACTCTACTCCGTAAAAATCAATAATCTGAGTGTTGGAACCTACTCCTCAATTGGTGACAACACCTCCTACCAGGAGAGAGGCACCGTAACGGGGTCATACGAGGGTGCAATCCATAAGGAAGTAGAAGTGTTTGGTGAAGGCAAAGGTACGGTGTCCAATGCCATGCTCAACTCGCTTCTGCAGAAGGTCAGGTAGATGCTCAGAGCACCCTTGTTGAGGTGACAGGCTTCGGTGCTTTCACCACCATTATGCGTGCTACGGTCCCGG
>CALMRD010000121.1 GCA_937871625.1 uncultured Bacteroidales bacterium
TGTCAGAGAGGAACGGAGACCCCGGCCGGGAGGTCGGGGCGGTCCTGGTAACAGCAATTGTAAGACTGCAAGACTGCAAGACTGCACGACGGAACGAAGCGACAGACCCTCAGACCTTTCGACCCTCAGACTTAGATATTATCAGGGATAAGGTCGGTGAGCAGGCAGACGGCCATTGCCACAATCCCTTCACCACGGCCGGTGAAGCCCATCTTCTCGGTGGTGGTGGCCTTGACGGTGACAGCATCGGGTGAGACACCGGCCACTGAGGCCATGGTGGTGCGCATGGCGGTAATATATGGTGCCAGTTTGGGAGCTTCCAGGCATACCGTGCTGTCTATGTTGGCAATCCTGTAACCCTTGCCGGTGACCATCTTCACGGTCCTTTTGAGCAGTATCTTGCTGTCGATGCCCCTGAACTCTTCAGATGTGTCAGGGAAGTGCGTGCCGATGTCATTCAGTCCTGCAGCACCAAGCAGTGCATCACACACGGCATGGATAAGGACATCACCGTCAGAATGGGCTACGCACCCTTTTGGCGAGCTGATGCGGACGCCGCCGAGCCACAGCTCGCGGCCCTCCTCAAGACGGTGGAAGTCAATGCCCTGTCCTATCCGCTGATGAAGTGTCATCAGTCTATTTCTGGCTCAGGTTGCGCAACGAGTCGAACTCAAAACCGAGTGAGAACCTGAGGGTTCTGGCCAGGGGATTGTTCTGCGTGAAGGGCATAAGGTAAGAGAAATCGAGCGAGAAGACACTCAGCCTGAAGCCGGCGCCGACGGTAAAGTATTTCTTGTTACCCTTCATCTGTGATTCGTTGAAATAGCCGGCCCTGATGGCAAACTGCTGGTTGTACCAGTACTCCACACCAACAGACTGGGTAAATTCCTTCATCTCCTCGCTGAACCCTCCGGGGGCATCGTAGAACGACTGAAATATTGCTACCGGTACTGAGACGTTGGGGTCTCTGCCGGCGATGATCTCTTCATCCTCATTATATTCTGGAGGGGTGGGCACCAGCAGCTTGTTAAGGTCGAAAGAGACGGATATAATATTGTATTTATCAAGATCAACGGAAAAGGTACTCCCGAGCCTCAGGTTTATGGGAATAAAGTCGGGATCCACATCAGAGGTGTAACTCATTTTGGAGCCTATGTTCGACAGGTTGAGGCCTGCAGAAATCTTGCCGGTTTTGGATCCGAGCTTAAGGTCATTGGTGTAATATGCCGATGCATCGGCAGCATAGGCGGTACCTGCTTTTGTCTCAGTACCACCTACCAGCATTCCGCCGGTAATGTTTGAATAGATGAACCTGAGTGCCACGCCGCCAGACCAGTGTTGCGAGAAGAGCCTCGAATAGGCAAGGTCCACGGAAAATTCATTGGGATTGAAAGTGTTCTGGTATTCACCGTAATCATTTGTGAACTGTATCTCACCAAGAGATGAATACATAAGGCTCCCGGCAAACACCTGCCTGCTGTCAAGCCTGTAGTAACCCGTCAGGTATGCGAGGTTTATGTCCGGCACCAGGGCCCTGAGCCATGGTGAATATGACATTCCAAAGCCTCCGTTGCCGTCAATGAAGGCATATTTGGCGGGGTTCCAGTGCATGCTGAAGATATCCGGAGAGGTAGCCACCCCGGCATCGCCGAGGGCTCCGGCACGTGAATCCGGCGCAATGGACAGAAATGGGACAGCGGTCTGGATGACATTATAGGGGTCATCCTCCTGTGCCATCACGGGTATATTCAATGCAAACAAAATAAGTAGTATGCTTATTGTCAGCGCCTTGCTTTTCATTATATGTGGGTTTCAAGATTTCGTGCAAATATAAAACAAAAAAAACGGCGAGTTATTGTGTTGTCTTACAAAATGATGATGCGTCCCGTGGCCGTGCTTTTTTCGCCCCCGGAAGTAACGGCCTCTGTCCTCCACAGGTAGAGCCCGCGGGCAAGCCTGCTGCCCCTGGCATCACAGCCGTCCCACGGTATGTCAGGCAGTGCATAGCCGGCCGTGGATATCTTTTCTTTCAGGACGCGAACGCTGCTGCCACTGCTGTTGAATATGGTGATCGTCACATCCATCTCCGTCCCGGGCCTGTTGTGGCCGGCCGTGAACTTAACGTCTCCCGTGGCAGGATTGGGGAAGGCAAGCAGATCTGTAAGCCTGAAGCTGCCGTCAGTCTCAACAACGAATTCCAGTGAAGCTACCGACGGGTTGTTCAGGTTGTCCCATGCCCGGAGCGACAGGGTATGCCTGCCCCTTTCAGTTATCATAATCGGGTAGGAGAGGCTGCCGGCACTGTGGGTCCCGATGTCAGTACTGAAGAGGCTGTTAAGCACCACGGCATTATCCTGGTCATCGTCAAGCCAGGCTATGATGTCATGCCCTATGCCGGTACCGGTGGCGTTGATCCCCGATTCATCGGATAGCAGCGCCAGCAGAGTGGGGGATGTGTCAGTAATACCACCGGCGTTGAACAGGGTATCATTCATGAAGAGCCTGATGACCGGTCCTTCCGTATCATTGCTGTTGATGTCCGAGAAACCTCCCACGGTGATCTCTCTGAAGCTCCCGTTGATGTCACTGTTTTCGTTTCGGGCATAGTAGATTATGCTTCCCTTGCCGTACGAGTAGTTTATATCGAGAGGCACCATGAACGAGAAGCTGAACCTTCCCTCCGTGACAGTGGCCGTTCCCCTGAAAAGAATATTGCCGGCAACGGGGTAGGTCATCGGTGTGCCGCCATCATTGGCCAGTGTGGTGACATGGCTGCTCTTGTCAAGAACTGTTGGCAAGACCGTACCGTTGAAACCGCTGAGGAGGTTGCCCTCATTATCCTCCAGGTGGCCGCTTATGGTAACAGATGACAGTGCCTTGAGGGTGTCCGTGGTGTATTCTACTGAGACGCCGTTAATGCTGTCGGTGACCACTCTGCCCTGCACTGGCCAGGCAAGTCTCAGAGCCGGGTCGCCAAGCAGCAGGAAGTTACGCTTGTTCATCCCTGTTCCGGCGTTGACCTTCGCAAGCCTGATGATATCACCCAGCCTCATGGAACGGCCGTCCGGCGCTGTTTCAAAGGCATAGTCGTAGATATTGCGGTTCAGGATGTAGTTGGGAGCCGAATATACCACCCTTGTAGTGCTCATGAGTGCTATCCCTCCCCCATGCGGATTGAGCAGCACCATCTCCCCGGCTGAGGTCCTGGCCGAAACGAGCCCCGTAGCCTGGCTGATATCGACATCGTCAAACCTTGAGAACTCACACGTGGCTGTGATGAAGAGCGGCAGCATGCCGTAATTCTCCCAGGAATTGATATTATCAGTTCTGATGACCCTCTCATGCGCCAGTCCTGTCTCATTGCCATGACCCACATAGTTCATTATGAGGCAGCCGGATGCCATGCGGTCGTCGACAGCCCTGACCGCATCGGGGTAGGAGCTTCCTGTCACTGTCGTTATCTGCCTGTAGGAGTCAAGATAAATCTTTTCAGTTATGAGTGACGGTGCTGTCGCTGCAGCCGTGGAGGCCAGTCCTTCGGCGTCATTCATATGAAGATTTGAGTCTTCATCGTCGGCCACAAGGCAGAGCACGTTACGCCATGACCCCATTGCAGCACTGCTCATGTAAGAGGCGATCTTTCTTACCATCACCCCCGCCGCGGCGGTGTCAGCAGCAGGCAGCCTGCCGATGCCAATGTCGAGCAGTCCCTCTGCTTCTCCCTCCCCATTGTCAAGAAGCCCGTAAAAATCGTCAGAGGTGAAGGAGAGCACTCCCGTGTGGGAGTTGACCGACTGCCATGTGGGGATGAAGGCGGTATTACCGGGGGGCGCTGTCCTGTTGTCATATGACCCGTCGCCGAAGAGCAGCAGGTACCTCAGTGGCGATGCAGACCCGGCACCCCTGTCACGTATCATCCTCACGAAGTTTCTTATTGCGGCAGCATCGGGGATTCCCCCTGAAAACTCATTGTAGATCTGGGCAGGAGTAACAACGATGGATGTCGTACCGTCATCCGACAGATGCAGCTCTGCCACTCTTCTGGCATAAGACTCAAACAGGGGGTGGGTGACGATGATCATATCGGCAGGAGAAAGCGAGTGAAGATCCTGATTTGGCACTGCAACTGCCTCAGTGAGCGGCTGCTTCAGGCTCCCGGCCTCAAAGGCCACGAATTTTCTCAGGGTGTCGGTGGCAGCGGTAAAAAGTGTGCTTCCTGATGCCGGGGAGGTCTGTATGATCCTGGGAGCGAAAGGGTCAGTGACATCCCACACTTTCAGGGATGAGGATCCTCCGACCGTAAAGCGGGTAATACCGCCCGGCGCCACCGTTCTGGTGTCATTTATGAATAGTTGTTGGGTGCGGTACTGCAGACCGGCTCTGGCCCGGAAGTCGACATAATCAATGTAACCTGTTGCTGCAGGGTTACCGCCGGAAGCCCATACCAGGCTAAACGATGGTGCCGGTGAGTCAGGCAGGCATGAGTCGGTGACCGTGGCGACGGATGCAAAGATGCCGTTCAGGTCTGTCATATTGACTGCAGAGACGGCAATCACATTCAGCTCTTCGGCTCCCTGCCTCAGTGAGAAGGTGCTGCCGCTGTCTGACCTGCCCAGCACCCTTGCAGTGTACCTGATCCTTTCGCCCGGTACAAGGTCTGTGAACCCCGGTCCGATCTCATTCTCCGTTCCCGGCACCACCTGCTGATACCACTCTCTTCCTGACCTGATGAGGTTCACTGCCTCAATCTCATGGCGGAAGGTTACATCCGTAGCAAGTGATGATCTGTTTACGGGTTCTGTCGGGGTCGTCTCGGTCACAACCCGGAGCAGACCTCCCGGTTCTGAGGTCATGAAATACCATGCAGTATCAGAATAAAAGTGCCGCACAAACCTGTAGGTGTCGTCCGGTCCGTCACAGACCCACCGGTGAGTACCTTCGGCATAAAAGAGCATGTAATCGCCCTCATTGAAGATACCGTCACTGCCAGTCTCAATGTGGACGGCTATCTTCTTCAGGTCGTCAGGTGCTGTGCCGTCGTTGTAAAATGAGAGCTGACCCCTGTTGTTACCGTAGAGGGCAGCACTGCCAGGGTCGGTGATGCCCATGCTTCTGATGCGTGAGTAGTCAAGCCTGTATATTCCTGCCTCGGTGACTCCTATCTTTATCCATTGGCCATGGCCAAGCAGTGAGGCCGACGCATAGCCGTCAGCTGCCGCAGGATGAACTATAAGCAGCAATATTGAGGTCAGCAGGATAAGGCTTTTTAATCTCATCTGTGCAAAGATAGTGAAGTAGGTTATCTTTGCTCCCTGAATGATCCAACCGGCGATAAAATATTGATGACACCGGCCCGTTGATAATTCCGAAACAGAACCATGAGGCTCAGATACAGGACTATTTTGTTGCTTATTCTCCTCTGCCCGGCGGCAGTGCAAGGCCAGGATACGTGGTACGGATCGGTATCAGGCATGCACTTCATGTATAATCCTGCCTATGCCGGTGCTGCCGGCAGCCCTGTCATGAACCTGTCAGCCTTCTCCTTTCTTCCGGCCGGGGGTTTTGGTCTCCGATCGGTATATGCTTCAGCTGATTCATATGTTCCCTTGCTTCATGGTGGTGCCGGTATCTGGATGAGTGATGACATGACGGGAGAGGTGATGAACGACTACAGGGCAGGAGCCTCATATGCATACCATCTGCGTGCCGGGAGGGACCTCTTCTTCAATGCCGGACTTACGGCCTCCATGATATGGAGGGGGATCAGGAGCGGATCAATAATTTTGCCGGAAGATATCGATCCCTTTCGGGGTATCACAGGCGATTCCGAGTACTTCGGACCGGGCAGCATTACCCGTTTCGACCTTGGTGTCGGAATATCATTCTCCACCGGGCCATGGTACGGCGGAGTGTCGGTGATGCATCTCACCGAGCCGCAGCTGGGTGATGATCAGCAGGCTCACAACAGGCTCAGGCGACTGTTTAATGTAACAGCAGGCAGCTCTTTCACGCCCGGTAACGGCAAACTAAATATCGGGCCATATGCCACACTCTCGGTTCAGGGCAGTGACCTTACCCTGCATGCCGGTGCTGAGGCGGGATACGGTGAGCTACTTTTCGGCCTGTCAGCCTGGCACTCATTCAGTGTTGAAGCAAAAGAGTATTACGGGGGTTTTACCACCGTTCAACCGGCTGCCGGATGGAGTGCCGGCTCGGTAAAGATCATATTATCATACAGTTATGCTATAGCCGGAAATAATTTCACCTTCGGGGGTACGGCAATTGTACGGGCAGGGCTCTCCCTGGCTTTCAATAATGTTGAAAAAAGAAGGGTAATACATATAATAAAGTTACCTCTTTTGTAGTTATTTTGATGCAGCGTGTAATGCAACAGATTGAAATTCTAATGTTGATAATTAAATTAAGTTAACCTTTTAGCGCTATGTATAGACTCAGAGCTTTACCGGTTTTTGTGGTTGTTGCACTCTTTCTCTTTTCCTGCAAGGGAGGAAAACAGGACAATGTATCTCCTACCACCGGCTGGAGTTACCGTGATCCCAAATCGAGTGATGTTAATGATCTCGGCTATCCTATCGGGGAAGCATCGGAGCAGATCACCGGCCCCAACCTCGTTCTCATCGAAGGCGGAACCTTCACCATGGGGCGTGTGGAGCAGGATGTGATGTTCGACTGGAACAACAACCCCCGCAGGGTAACCGTATCATCCTTTTATATGGATGAGACAGAGGTTACCAACCTCGATTACCGCGAGTATCTCTACTGGCTGAGGCGTGTTTACAGCGATTATCCCGAGGTGCACCGCCGTGCTCTTCCCGACACGCTGGTATGGAGAAGCCCGCTGGCTTTCAATGAGCCTTATGTACAGTATTATTTCAGGCATCCCTCGTACAATACATACCCGGTGGTAGGCGTAAGCTGGCTTCAGGCCAACGACTACTGCGTATGGCGTACAGACAGGGTCAATGAGCAGATACTTCTCGACAGCAAGTGGCAGGATGCCAATGT
>CALMRD010000122.1 GCA_937871625.1 uncultured Bacteroidales bacterium
GGCTGCACGACAGCTACGCGCACAGAAGTAATGGCCACATTACATGAAGTACCATCCGCAATCACTGGAACTACAGATATAAATGTAGGCACCAATGCCATATTAAGCAGTACTCCCGTTGGAGGTACATGGAGCACCAGTAATGAAGCAGTTGTTATGATTGACCATGTAACAGGTGAAGTGACAGGGGTCTCAGCAGGAAACGCTGTAGTGACATATACATTACCTACCGGTTGTTTTGTTTCTACGATTGTAAATGTCTCATTGAATGAATTTACTAAATCATTGCCAATCGGGTGGAGTTGGTTTTCAACGAATGTGGTATCTGCAGATATGAGTCTGGCAAGTGTGCTTTCTGGCTGTGCAGCAGATGGGAACTATATAAAAGATCAGTTCACTTCAGCAACATACTTTGATGGATTTGGATGGTTTGGTTATCTAACAGCAATTGATCCATCGAGAATGTACAAAATAAACACTGCAAACAGTTGTACCATCAATTTTGCGGGAACACCTGTTGGGGTCTCCAATTCAATTGATCTTGTAACAGGATGGAATTGGATTGGATTCCTTCCTCAAAATGAGTTGGATATTAACAGCGCACTCTCTTCTCTTTCCCTGACTGAACTTGATTACATAAAAAATCAGATCAACTCGGCAACATATTTTGAAGGCTTTGGATGGTTCGGATATCTGACAGAAATGGTGCCTGGAGAGGGTTATATGATCAGATTGGCAACTCCTGGCACCTTAATCTATCCCGATATACCAGCCAACAAAAGTGCATCAGTTAAAAAGGGGTTTTCGACAGAACAATTCAATCCATCTGATTTTGAATATAATGCATCAATATCCGCAGGTGTTGTAGAAAACGAAAAGTTTACGGTTTCGGAAGGTGACATCCTTATTGCATATGTTAATGACCAGGTAAGGGGGATAGTCCCCGGACTTCGCTTTGAACCAACCGGCAAGTATGTATTTCCGATCATGGTACATAGTAATAAGGAAGGAGAAATAATTGAATTTAAATACTTGGAAGCGAAGGAAGATAAACTCTATAACTGTGTTGAAAAAATTGAATTTAAAAGTGATATGGTTATAGCTGATGCAATAAATCCTTTTAAACTAAATGTTGCGCTTAATAGCAATGATGACTTAGCAGCAACAGATATTGGATTAAAGTTATCCTGCTATCCAAATCCTTTTACAGGCATGGTAAGTATCGAATACTTTGTTCCTTATAGATCGCTGGTTAGACTGACAATCTATGATAGCTATGGCAGGGTGATGAAGCAATCAGAAAATCAGACTGAGGAACCTGGATATAAGCTGACTCAATGGGTTTCCGGCGAGCAGCCAGAAGGTATTTATATAATTCATTTACAAATCGGAGAACAGGTGTCTGTAAAGAAACTGACCCTGGTTAGATAAACAACTGGAAAAATCTTAGAATGATGAAAAAAATTATTAAGGGCACGTTGTTATTGGCTCTAATATTGAGTTCAGTCACGGCTTCAGGCCAATCCCACGGTTGGACGGTGAACGCCTCTGATTATTCATACGACTGCGACGTTACTGCCATTGTTGTTTTAGGCGGTACTGAGCTCACAACTGGAACTTTAGGCGCTTTCGTCGGGACAGAATGCAGGGGTTTTGCAGATGGCCTTTTTTTCCCAGTAACGGGGAAGACCGTCTTTACTGTCAGGTGCTACAGCAATAGTTCAACCGGGGAGATTCTTTCATTTAAATATTATGATCCCGCAGGTCCCACATACTATGATATCAGTGAAACAGTCACATTTGTCTCTGATACACAGATAGGAAATGCCGCATCCCCTCTGACTTTTAATATTATTGCAAACGACCCTCCTGTTGTAAGCTCTCCGATAGCTGATCAAGTTCAGAATGAGGGATTTGCCAGTTGGACAATCGATCTCTCAACAGTTTTTTCAGATCCTGATGGGCCCTCCCTGACTTATTCAGCACTTAGTAGTAATACCGCTGTGGCAACGGTTTCAGTATCAGGATCAGTTCTTACAGTAACAGAAGCAGGACTGGGAAATACTACAATCACAGCGACAGCTGATGATGGGGAATACTCCGTGGACGATCAGTTTCTTTTCAGTGTGAATAATGTTAATGACCCACCTGTTCTGGCTTCTATTGGTAACAGGTCTGTTTGCCATTATGCAACCCTTACTTTCACTGCAACTGCTACTGACCCTGACCTTCCGGCAAACACACTTACTTACAGTCTCAGTGGAGCTCCCACTGGCGCAACAATTAACTCTTCGACTGGTGCTTTTTCCTGGACTCCTGGTGCCTTAATTACTCCTGGTGACTTTGTGTTTTCAGTCATAGTAACAGATAATGGTAGCCCAAATCTATCTGATCAGGAACAAATAACTGTTACAGTTAATCCTCTGCCTGCACAGCCGGGTGCTATTTCAGGTCCTGCAGCCCCCTGTCCAAACACATCAGGACTGACATACCAGGTGGATGCCGTGTCAGGCGCCAGCTCCTACACCTGGACCGTTCCCGCCGGTTGGAATATCAGCAGCGGTCAGGGAACCAGGACTATAACTGTGACATCGGGCACTGCAGGAGGAACGGTGAGCGTATATGCATCGAACACATGCGGAAACAGCACCGCCAGGACCCTGACGGTGAGCGTTGGCACTCAATCAGTGGCTCCCACGGGAGTCACCATCACCAATAATAATACCTGCAACGGTACCAGTAAGG
>CALMRD010000123.1 GCA_937871625.1 uncultured Bacteroidales bacterium
AATGATATTGATGTTTATGAAAAGTCAAATCCCGAGATGTATGCCGGGGAGTCGTAGAATTTGCCAGTCTCTTCGGTTGTCAGTCCGGGGAAAGAGGCATACACCAGTCCCGGTTTGGCATTGAGCATCCTGTTCAGCGCTCCCATCTTCCTGTTTGTCCTGAGCCTCTCATAGAGCTCCGAGTGATCATCGAGCCATGTGAGCGCCGTATGGTAGCCCTCTTCAGCGCAGACAGCCTCAAAGAGGTCGGGCAGGAAGCCTTCGCTGCCCTTGCGGCAGTAGATGCCGTTGAGGACCAGGTACCTGAACTCTCCGGGACGGAACAGCCGACGGTAATAGGGGAAGAAGGGCAGCACCTTCATCATCACCCATCCCCACAGGCCGGGCATGTTCACCACATTATACCGGGCCGGTATTACGCTCACGCCGGCGACGATCCTGCCATCACGCCTGAGGACATAATATCTGTGACCCAAAAAAGTGAACTCATCAGTATAAAAACAGTAGTCACCATAAAACTCCTTCAGCAGCTGAGCCATGGCAGGCTCCTCCTCCGGTGCCAGTTTCGTGACGGAGGGGTTGGGCTTTGGGTTGAACCGGCTGAAGGCTACCGTCAGGAATGAACGTATATATTCATATCCCGACTGGTTGATCAGGTTTCGTGACCTCTCGTTGCTGCTTTCGACATAGGCGTACATAACATGGGGAGGAGGTGTCTCATGCTGTTCACCGGTGAGGTATCGCGGGTCACTTATCAGTGCCAGGGCCTTCTGTTTGAAGCTCTCCTCGCCGGGCACAGCCCTCTCCCTGCGATGTGCCGGGGCCCTCTCTCTCTGGAAGGCACTGTGTACGGCCAGGTAGCGCAGATAGGTTGAATCACCGGGGACACCGCAGTTCAGTGTTGTGCGGCGGCAGAGTCCTATCACCCCCGTGAGGCTGCTCTTACGGTAAAGGGCCATGAAGGAGAGGCTGTCGCCGTATGATTTCACTCTCTCTTCAGTGTTCTGCATGATATAGCGCATGCCCCCCTCTGACCCCAGCACCGTCTTCTTCAGGAGTGCGATGATCTCCGGATCGGCTCCCTTGATCCTCTTCACCTCGAGTTTCTTATGATCAAATATGCTTTGTCTTTCCATCAGTCAGTGAGATTCATTGCTTAAGCAATTTGAGCAGTGTATTGGCCACCGCCAGGTCTTCCGGGGTGGTGATCTTGATGTTCTCCCTGTTGCCATGGGTCAGATGCACCTTTATCCCTGCCGCCTCCGCCACCGTGGCATCATCGGTGAACGAAGGGTCGAACCCCCGTTCATATGCCGCAATGATCACGTTGCTGCGGAACACCTGCGGCGTCTGCACCAGTCTCATCTCCCTGCGCGGCAGCGGCCTGCTGTCATCGCCGTCGAGGATCCTCACCGAGTCGGCAGGCTCAACAAACGGCACCGCGCTGCCGAACTCTTCGGCATCGGCAAAACAGCGCCATATTGTATCATGGCTCACCAGCGGCCTGACGCCGTCATGGATTGCCACCAGCGACTCATCCGTCACCAGGGCCAGTCCTGCCTTCACCGAGTGAAACCTCTCCTCCCCGCCAGGCACCACCCTGTGGGTGACATCAAACAAGTGTTCAGTTACCAGGCTCTCCCACAGGGCAATATGTTCATCAGGCAGCACCACTATGATCTCCATGTTCACATCAAAGGAGCGGAACCTCTCCACGGTATGCATCAGCAGCGGCTTCCCGTCAAGGAGGAGAAACTGTTTTGGCAGTGACGACTTCATTCTCCGCCCGCTGCCACCGGCAACTATTATGCAATACTTCTTCACTCTTGCCTTTTAACAGAGAGGCCCTTCACGGGCCTCATCAATTTTCAGGGCGCTATTCCTTCATATAGAGATAGCGCTTGATGCTCTTCTTGGGTGTCTTGGCAAACTCCTCGGGATGGACGCGGTATTTTGATACGGCCATATAATCCGGCAGGCGGTGGTTTACCTCCTTGCGTATCTGGTCGAGGGCAGCGGCAAGCCCGTCCTCTCCTATGCCGTCAGCCCTGAGGACCTCATAATCGGGATAGATAAGCCCCACAAGTTTGTTATCCTCGGAGATCACTACCGACTCGGTGACATATTTATAGTTGTTTATCTGTGATTCTATCTCCTCCGGATAGATATTCTTGCCCGAAGGACCCAGCAGCATATTCTTGCTGCGACCCTTAATATAGATAAATCCGTCCTTGTCTATCAGGCCCAGGTCCCCTGTGTGCATCCAGCCCTCCTCATCGATCATTTCACTTGTTGCCTTCTCATTCTTGTAGTAACCGAGCATCACATTGTCGCCACGGAGTATGATCTCACCTACTTCCTTTTCCTGGTCAGGAGAGTCGATTTTCACCTCGAGGGTATCAACCGGCCTTCCGCATGAACCCAGCCTGGCGGTTGTCCATGGCTCGTAACTGATGAGAGGTCCGCATTCTGTCATACCGTAACCGATACTGAAAGGAAATCCTATGGTCTTGAAGAATTTCTCAGCATCGGGATTGAAAAGTGCGGCGCCAATGACCAATTCCTTAAACCGTCCTCCGAAACTGACCGACAACTGTTCTCGTATTTTTTTGTGAAGGACCTTTTTCAGACCCGGAACCTTGAGAAGCAGCTTCATGTGAGGCTTGGAGATGACAGGTACCAATTTCTTCTTGTATACCTTCTCTATCACAAGCGGAACAGACAGTATCAACCTGGGCTTTATCTCCTTAAAGGCCTGCAGAAGAATCTGGGGTGAAGGTGTTTTCGTCAGAATGGTGATGTGGCATCCGTAGGTGAAAGGGAAGAGGAACTCGAAGGCGCAGCCGTAGGTATGCGCCAGCGGCAGGAAGGAGACGACCGGGTCGCCCGGCTCGAGAGGCATGTTCTCCTGTGCATAGCGTATGTTGGCGGCCAGGCTCCTGTGGGGTACCATTACACCCTTTGAAAAACCGGTTGTGCCCGAGGTGTAACTGAGCACAGCCATCTGCTCATTGTCGATCTCAGAGAAGAGTATGTCAGAGGCACTGAACTCAGGAAAGGCCTCCGCGAAACTCTTATCAATCTCTCCGTAGGTTTTGGCCATCTTATCGGAACGGCTCATGATCATGGCGAAAGTATCAAGGCTCACTGCATATTTGATCTCTTTCATCTTATCGGGATCGAGCAGCTCCCATATCTTGTCATCGATGAAAATCAGTTTTGAGTCTGAGTGGTTGATGATATTGTGGAGGTCTTCAGGCTTGAAGTCGGGAAGGATGGGTACCACCACGGCACCGTAGGTCACCACGGCAAGATACATGGCACACCAGTGTGCTGAGTTTCTGCCCAGCAACGCTATCTTGTCGCCCTCAAGGATGCCATTCTCCCTGAAGACGATGTGGTGTTTGACCATTATTTCGGCTATCTCTTTGTAGGTATATCCCTTTTCACGGTAATTGGAGAGAGCCTCAATATTCCAGTTCTTCTTGATGCTCTCCTCCACATAGGTGATAAATCGTTCCTTGATCATGATTTTGGAGTTTTTCTGGTTTCTATAACAAATGTACTCTTTTTCATTCGATTATTTAATGATTATTTCATTGGTCGAATGGAACTTACATGAAGTAAATAATCATTGTCCATTGTGAGTTCCTGCGCATGTAAGTATCGTCTGGAGAATGACAGTCACAGAATGTAAAGCAATATGAGGATGATTGTCAGGATCAGATTCACCGCAGAGAAGATAATGTTGTAACGTACTCTCTTTGCACTGAAGCGGGTTATCTTGCGCGACAGCAGTGCTGCCGTAGGCACGAATAGCACCACCAGGAAGATGAAGAACCTGGCGCCGTCGAACACCTGGCTAAGCCCTCCTCCCCTTAGACTGGCAAGATAGATAATGACAAGCAGCACCAGGAGGTATAACAGGTAGCTGGCCTTGAGTGCCAGTGTCGAGAGCGGTCGCGAGTGATGGAGCTTATGAGGCTTAAGATAAGCGTATGCAATCGAAAATACGATCACTATCAGCAGGGCTCCTATTATGTAACTCACCATCATCCGGTAATTGCTTAAAAGATGATCCGTCCGCCCGTAAGCGTCTACTCTTCGTTCTCAGACCACACCAGGGAGCTTGCCCCCAGTACGGCTGCGTTATGTGTGCTGAGCTCTGAAGGCAGCAGTTTCACCTTGTCACGGTAGATATAGAGCAGGTTCTGTTCCATATGTTTCTGTGCCGGCTCAAATATCAGCTCCTTGGCCAGGGCCAGTCCGCCGAAGAGGAAGATGGCCTCGGGGTTGGTATGCGCCACCACATCGGCCAGCTTGTATCCGAGCATGGCCCCCGTATGTTCAAAGGCCTCGATGGCCAATATGTCACCGCGACGTGCAGCCTCATAGATCTTCTTAGAATCGAGCTCATCGAAGCTAAAGCGGCGCAACTCACTGTCTTCCAGCCTGTCGGCTAATATCTTCAGCACCGTGCGCTTGAGCCCCGTGGCAGAGACATAGGTCTCAAGGCACCCCTTGCGTCCGCACCCGCAGTCGCGATTGGACATCCCGGGTCTGATGGAGGTATGGCCTATCTCTCCTGCAAAGCCATCCTGCCCGTATACCAGCTTTCCGTCAACGACAAAACCGCTGCCCAGGCCTGTGCCCAGGGTTATCACCACGAAGTTCTTCATCCCCTTGGCGCCGCCGTAGATCATCTCCCCCACGGCTGCAGCATTGGCATCATTGGTGACGATAACGGGAAGGTCTGTATGCCTGGAAAAGATCCCTGCCAGCGGAATGATGCCCTTCCATGGAAGATCGGCAGGATATTCTATGGTGCCTTTGTTGATGTTGCCCATGGGGGCGCCGATGCCGTAGCCCAGCACCTCCACCTCACGACCGATCTTCGGGATGGTTATCATTATCTTCTCATAGAGGGCGGCGACGAACACCTCGGGTTCGTCGTAGTGAGTGGTGGTGATGCCGTCCTCTGCCAGTATCCTGCCGCTCCTGTCAACAACCCCGAAGACAGTGTTGGTGCCTCCGATATCAATCCCGATAACAACCTTTTCCTTTTTCATTCGATGATTTTATTATTAACCCATTGGTCAAATGGAACCTGCATGGAATATAATGATTATATCCTTTTGTGAGCTGCTGTTCATACAGGTTTCATCCGACAAAACAAATTTTGTTGATGCTACTCGGGAACATACTCATTTCCAACCTTTCTCGCACGCCGCGGGTGATCGAGATCGATGTTCAGTGCTATGCCGGTCTCCACCAGGATGTTCCACCCGGCCATAAGCTGAAGATATTCAGAGAAATCCTTGCCGTCAGGGATGACGATGGTGGGGAAGATGGTCTTCTCCTTTGCTATGGCGATGACGTTTACCCCGGCACCCTTGACGATGCACTCCATGAACTTGTCATGGTCATGCGCGAAGGGATCGACCCATATGAGCACCTCGTTTTTGTTCATCACCTCCTCGATGCCGTGAAGGGCGAAGGTGCCCTCCAGGAAGGCCGACTTCTTCCGTGTGATCTCATTGGTTTTAAGGGCCAGCTCGGCAGCAACACCATTATCGCGCCCGGCAAAATATATCATGTCAGCGTTGGTGACCATGCTGATGATCTTTTTGTCAATCTTTGCAGTAAGCACCTCTTCAGCCTGTTCCGAGGCTCTCTTCAGTCCTGCCATCTTTTCGCCCCGGAGGTTGCGCAGCAGCGAATCGTAAAAGAGTGCCTGCTCCACCACCGATTTGGTGGCTGCAACGGCATCCTCCTTGCCGCAGGTCAGCACGTGGGCCGCGTCGGCGAACTCTTCAAGCTTCGTGTCTTTGTTCGCCGTGAGCCCGAAGACGGCATCGTGCTTTTTCTTTTTCAGGGCAGTGACAAGGCGTATCACCTCCTTGGTCTGTCCGGAGTTGGAGGCGGCAAACACAGCAAAGTCGCGGAGGTTATAATCGAGCGACTGGGTGCATCCCTCGGTTATCACCGGCATGAGAAAATCCTTCTTCAATGATGAGAAGATGGCTCTTTTTGCCGGAAAGAGCCTGCTGCTCCCCTCTCCCGTCAGGAAGAGTCCTTTTTTCTTTTTCAGGGCTTTGACAAAGGGTTTGGAAGCATCAGCAGAGAACGATCTGATGATGCCCGGCGTCTCCATCATCTCGCGCACGAGGGCATACTTGCCGTATTTTTTCTCTTTCAGGTTCATTATGGTGCTTTTTAGTGTTTTACAATGAATTCCCGGAGGTCACGCTGCACCTGCGGGTCTTTCTGGAATCCTCCCCCGAGATGCTGCCAGTAGACCTCTGCATATTCCACCCCTGCCATCTTACCGTAGTTTCTGTTTCCCTCCAGGACATAGCCGAAGAAATCGTCGATCTTATGCATGTGCTTCATCAGGTCGAGCTGCGACTGGTGCTTGCCGAGCATCTCTATTTTGGTCTGCACGGCGCTGGTGACATCGACGAAGAAGTGGGGAGGGGTGAGCTGTGAACCCAGGGGGTCACTCAGGGTGAGCGGCGAAGAGTGGTAGAGCAGGGGTGTCACCTCCAGCGGTTTCTCCGTCACAGGCACCGGGTCAAGCGATGCCACCATCGCTGCAGCCTCCACGATGGCCGCCGTGGCCCGGTGGTCAGGGTGATAGTCGTTGGGCAGATGGGTGAAGACGATCCCTGCCCTCACCTTGCGCATCAGCGCGATGGTCTTCAGTCTCAGCTCAGGGGTGTCAAAGAGGGAGCCGTCAGTACCTCCCATGGTATAGTATTCGGCGTCGAGGACAGCCGCTGCTGCTTTGGCCTCTTCATAGCGCACCCCGACGGTCTCATCCATCGACATGTTGCATCCGCCCAGGCCTCCGCCGGTCATGGTGGCTATCACTATTTTGTATCCCCTGTCGTGCAGGAGCTTGAGCACTCCTGCGTTCCATGCCTCCGCATCATCGGGATGAGCGTTGATGGAGAGGGCTACCTTGTTGAATTCCGTTGCCATATCTTCCCTTTTATTTTTCTGTATTATTCTTCTCCATTGATTGCATTGGAACCGCATGAAATTATTATTCAAATCGTTATGCGAGTCAGTGCAAATGCCATTATCATTTAAGTACCATAATTCTTTTCAGTCGCACAAAATCAGGCAGTGGCGCTGTCAGTGGCTTCATATATCTCATGAAGGCCTCTGAGACAAAGTTACCGGCAGCATTGAAGTAGTCAGCGGGCATGGGTCTGGCGGCGACGGCCACTTCGCTCAGGGGCACCCTGCCATACTTCACCTCGTAGGGATAGTCGGAGATGCGGTCAATGGTCACCATAAAACCCGACTCGCCCCTCTCGGCCATGCGAACGGCTTCCACGCCGCACTGCCAGGCTTCATCGAGGTCGACCTGCAGAGCACGCACATGATCGCTCATTATCAGTGACTCCGTGATCTGGAACTCACCACGCAGTCCGAACTCTGAAGAGATCATGCCGTGAAGTGTGAGGCCTACGCTGGCGCCTCCCATGGCACCGAACTCGGTGTTGCTGAACTTGTCCTTCACCTGCGAGGCGCTGACGGGAGTGCCGTCGGCATACTTGAGGCCCTCACCGCATACCACCGACACCCATCCGTATCTGCGAATACAGCTCTCAACATCGGCTAGGAAGCTCTCCCTGACGAAGGTATGTTCGGGGGTATAGATGAGGTGAGGTGCATCATCCTCCTCACGCCGTGCCACAGCCGTTGCTGCTGCCAGCCATCCGGCATCGCGGCCTATGGTCTGGTATACGACAAACTGATCGACTTTCTTCATGTCGCGGGCAAGCATGCCGCCCTGCATCACGTTGAGGATGTTAGACCATGCCGCCGACGCAAAGCCGGGGGTATGGTCCGTACCAAAGAGGTCATTGTCAACCGTCTTGGGGATGCCTACGCCGGTAAGCTCATAGCCGTGACTGCGGCAGTATGCCTCCACACGGTGCACCGTATCCATGGTGTCATTTCCTCCTATGAGAAAGAAATAGCGGATATCATATTTTTCGAGCACGGTGAGTATCTTCGGAAAATCCTGATCCTTGAGCTTGTGGCGCGAGGAGCCCAGGGCTGACGACGGCGTGCGGCGGAGTCCTTCAATGATTCTGTCAGGCTGCGCTCCCAGGTCGAAGAGCCACTCGTTCATGAATCCCTCAATACCGTAGTTCATGCCGTAGACCCCGTCAATAATTCCTGATCCCTTTGCTGCGGTTATGACTCCTGCCAGGCTTGAGTTGATCACTGATGTCGGACCCCCGGACTGACCTATGACTGCGTTTCCCCTGATCAT
>CALMRD010000124.1 GCA_937871625.1 uncultured Bacteroidales bacterium
AACTTCCCGGTTCAAACAGGAAAATACCGATCTTATCGAAAGGGATTTTTGAGAATTCCCGGCATTCGCCGCAGCATCCTTCACCACGGCAACCGTCGCCGCAGCATCCTTCACCGCCGGTATCACATGTGCAATCATGCCAGTTGTACCGATACCATTCTTTTCTATCCTGCCTGGCAGCTTCTCCATAAGCCCCGAAATAGGAGTCAGAGAATGTAAGCAGCATTGCATCCGGCTTTATTGCTTTTGCCGCTCTGACACAGAATTCCACGGCCTCGCTGCCGGAGCAGAGAAATTCGCATTTCCCGTCCGGTAGTTCTGTTATTTCCAGAACTTTACGGGCTGCAGTCTCCATGACGGGATTACAATAGTTAAATCCTGTATGAGTGACTTTTTTGAGTTGAGATTTCATCACCGAGTTGATCCTCGGGTTACAATGCCCGACACTTGTGCACCAGACCCCCGATTCCATATCAATGTATTTGTTTCCTCCGGAATCTGTCAACTCACAATTCCTGGCATTAACTATATCGGTAAGGATCAGTTCATGACCGGTAGACCATATTAAATTCTTCATTCCTTAGAAGGTACTTTTCGGGATATCGAATAAACAAAATTTCATTTCTTAACGGAAGGACACCATCAGGAAGCTCTGTGCTGCAAAACCGGCCACTTTAGTTCATTAATCATTTACTCGCTCTTTTCGGACGTTGGGTAATTGTGGCTCAACACAACCTTCTTGATAGTATTGAAGTATTCTTTCAGTGAAAAGTTATCATGTGACGAGTCGTCATTAACCTGTAAAGCCAAAGCAATATCATAATCAGGCAGATATTGAACATATGTTATGTAACCAGGCGAGAAGCCGGTATGACCGTACCAGGTAACCCCGTCCGTTTCAGCGATAAAACTGCCCAGCCCGTACCTTGCATCTTCAAACAATGTGGTTTCGTATGGTGCCGGGGTCAGCATCAGCTTCAGTGTTTCCGGTTTAAGGACACTCCCTCCGTATAACTGGCTGGCCCACAGGGTCAGGTCAGATACTGTTGAGGCAAGACCGCCGCCGGTCCACTCCAACTGAGGATTAAAGGCATACCCGTTATTGTTCAGTACCTTATGTGGAAGCAGAAATTCCTCTGTAAGCTGTGTATAGCCGGGAATTAACCCGGGAATTGTTCTCCTGTCAGAGTGTAACGTGTGCTCCAGCATGCATGGAACAAGGATCATCTCATCAAGCACCTCGTAGTAAGTCCGGCCGGTTACTTTCTCTATGATCAAACCCAGTATCAGGTAATGCGAGTCAGCGTATGCCCATCCTTTGCCGGGCGGGTTTGTTGGAGGCTCATCACTTATAAGAGCGAGTCGCTCCTCAACGCTCCACTCTTTATCCCGGTTCTCACTGACTGCCTGCCACAGTTCCTTCTGATATACATACTCGGGTATGCCGGCAGTATGGTTCAGAAGCATCTCAACTGTAATATCCGGTGCGTTCCGGACCTTATGAAACCAGTCCGTATCCTGGAACCAGGAGATGACTTTAGCCTTCAGATCGATGAGCCCCTGCTCATATAGCTTGAGAATAACAGCAGCGACATATGTTTTTCCGACACTGCCTGACAACATGATATCGTCAGGTTTCACAGGAGTTTTGTTCTCGACATCTGCCAATCCTGAAGCAAGGGAAATATTCGTCCCGTTACCGAATCTGACAGAAAGGGTGGCACCCGGTACAATCTGGTTATCGGTTAGTGAATCCAATCTGGCCTGTAACAGCCGTGTCATTTCCACATTTGAATCAATTTTTACCTGCTTATTACCTTTACATGAAAAGAGCATTAGGGCAAGGGCTGTTGCCAGTATTAATCCCGGCATTCCGACTTTTTGCATGATAATATCATTAATAAGAATTCATTGTGTTTATAAGTTGAACAGCATGGCTCAGAACTTTGCACTTTCTCTCAGCCGGTCAATAACCGAGGAGCTGATCCAGTAAATATCCGGGTTGCCGTTCTGCGGGGAGTTGTGAAACTGCTGCAGCGACTCCGTACTCAGCTTTCCGAGACTGGTGCTGCCAGTCCGGTCAGACATGAAGAAGAGATACTTACCATCCGTGGAGACTGATGCCGACCACTCCCTGGGAAAGGAGGTATTGATTGTCGGTCCCATGTTTATCGGCTGACTCCAGTTATCGAGGCTGTCACGGAATGAGATATAGTAATCAGTGGCGCCAAAACTGTCGGGCATGCCGTATGCCGGAACAATTATATAACTCTCATCGGCGGCCACAAACGCATTGTACCTTGCCCTGCCGATGTTCACATTCGGCCCCTGTTTCTCAGGCACCTGGTATGCTCCGTCAACAAGCCTGGAGCGATAGATGAACTCTTCGTTGGCGACGGTATCCAGGTGAGTGAAGTAGATGGTGCCGTCATGTGTTACGGACGGGAAGAATTCCTTGCTCTTTGTATTTACGGGAGCCCCAAGGTTCTGTGGCGCCGACCATCTGCCATCTGTCTTTGTGCATACCCAGATGTCTTCATTACCTTGCGACGATGAGTCAGCCGGCATGGTTGAGATGAAATACAATTTTGTCCCGTCAGGTGAAAGATGAGGCTCAATATACTTGTACGCGGGGTTGGTGCAGAATTCAAAAACCTCAGGGTAAGACCACACATCATCACTCCGCCGCGAGTAAAAAATAGTTACGTACCTGTAATTACCGGCCTCGCGACAGAAGAAGATCTCATTGCCATCAGGAGTGATGGCGAAATCGCGCTCAGCCATGCCTGTCGAGATGATGCCCGGGGCAAAGAGCCTGGCGCTGTCACCAGGAGGCGTCTGTCCGAAGTAATCCCCCCTGATTACTGTTTTACCGCCTGATTCCGGGCGATTTGACAGACATGCGGAGATTAATAAGGAAATTAATAAAACCAGGTAAAAAACAATACTCTTCATTTTATTGGGGATTTAGGTAATAAGCGATCTTGTTTGTTATCCGGTGTGATTGAGTCATGACGATTTCTTAATTGCCTGTTCCAGCTCCCGGATTCTTCGGCTGTTGATTATCTTCTGATAGTAATCATCCGTGACCGGGATCTTTCTGTCGCGGATTAACCTGAGATTCTCAAGATTAAGTTTCCATCGTTTAAGAACGGCATCGGGTATTTTAAAGCTTCCGCCCGGAAGAAACATACGCTCCGGTATCTGAGGCTCGAATCCCAGGCTGCGCAACTGTCTTCTGATCTGAGGAATATGATCGCTCCCGAAAACAAAGACTATTCTTTGCGCTTTCCCGGCAGCATTCATCCCGTTCTCTGCAATCCGCCGGTTGCGTTCATGCCAGTTGCCGTGTGCTGTCTCGGCTACCGGGTCTGCGCCAATGATTTGCTCAAACAGTGAATCAATAACCGCAATGTTTGACTCGCCGTGAACCGCATCATATATTGACTCGCTGGCAGATTCATTCATCCTGGCGAAATAGGTGCTTCCAAAGAAAGCGAGCTTTTCCTTCACCGAAACCGGGTAAACACTGTCGGCACTTGCCTGGGTGGCGAAATCAAGCCGCCAGTCGACCGGAACAAAACGGTAGTTCAACACCGGTGCCATCTCCGCCAGCAGAGCTGCCTCGGGAGGGAAGAAACCCTCCGTTACCTGGTTAAACGCATCAGGGACAATTTCACCGCAGACAACATCAGGATTCAGGATCCTGATCTGTTCCAGCAGGTCAACAATGGAATAGTGATAGTCCGGATTATAATGCATCGCATGAATTGATCCGACTATAAAGATCTCCGGTTTGCCGGCAGGTTCTTTCTGTTGGATATCACGGGATGCACCTGTAATACCAAGTATGGCAAAAAGTATAAGAATAGACTTCATTAACATAATCTGTGATAATAATAATCCCGACACGTATATACCAGGTCCTGGGGCAGAATTCCAGTTTGATTATCCGGCCCGGTTATATCACAGGAGGATTTGCTGTGTCAAATTTATCAATTAAAATTTTGTCCTTTACTCGTGTTCCGAGCAGCAGCAACACAATTACCACCAGGATCGCAACCGTATCAGGTAGAATCTGCATTATTTCACCGCTGTTGTTGATCAGGGTAATTGTTGAAATGACAATCCAGCGAAGCGCCAGGATTGCAATTATCAGCCAGGCCGCAAACCTGACTTTTGAAAGACCCTTTTGAAATGCCATAATAAGCAATGCAATTCCAAATACCATATTCTCAATACCTATGATATGCCACACATAGGTAAATGCAATTTTAACATTATCTGCGATCACGGTATTGTCCAGTGCCTGCAGGGTTGTGGAGACTCCGTTAACAGTGTGGGTAACTGCAAAGAGTATACATAATACTCCTACTACCAGATAAAAATAATTCTTAACCATATTAACCTTTATAATTTGTTAATCAACTATTGCTGCCGGAACAAAGCATCATAAGGTAATCTTACCGGGAAATTTATATTCATCTGTCTTTACAGTATAATGTGCAGATGTCTTATCATAATGTGAGAGAACTTTTTGAGCTGCATGGGGCACTACCGCATTCTCATAATCTTCACCTGCAAATTTTCTTACAGAATCAAATGAATCGAACCACATTATTGTGATGAATTCTGTCTCGGTTGGGAGGTCACGACGCAGAAGCTGAATGCCCCTGTAACCTTCTATGTTTTTGTTTGCGATGCCGACAAAGATCTCTTTCTGAAGAAGGCTTTCGTAAGTGTCGGCATTGTCTTTGGTTGTGTAACCATGCCAGATTCTGGATATCATATTGTAATGGTTTAAGAGATTAATGAACCGGTTTTAATATTATGCTTTGTGATTAGTATTATTCATTCTGTCCCCGGGGGTTGAGGGGCTCATTTTTACGTAAGGCAGTAATCAGCATGCCGATCACCAAAGTCGATGTTACCCAGATCCAGAAGGGCGCCTGGGAAACATCCTTTTGCAGATTCAGTGTGGGCATGATTGAAATCAGAGAGTTGGCAAGGCCATGAGCATACAATCCCGAAAATGGCCTGTTACCTGATATTTTCCGGATCCAGGAAAATATGAAAGAATACCCGGTCATCAGGAGTATAAATCCTCCAAAGTTCATATAAGTCTGGCTTGTGCCGGATATGAACCATAAAGGAATATGCCAGAAGGACCAGATTACTCCCAAAATAATGTTTGCAAACCATATTCCGAATTTGCCCTCAAGAATAGGGAGAGCATAGCCCCGCCAGCCAAATTCTTCCTGGCCGCCACCCAGGAAGATCATGAATATTAAACAGGGAATATAAACCCAGCCCGAAGGCAATAACATTGCTAAACGGTTTTCACCAAGTATTTCCGGAAAAAACCAGGCAATGAATGTGCTGCCACCAAAAATTATTATCGGAAAGACATAGGCTCTCCATCCCAGGTTAAAGTCAAGAAACCTTCTCAGGTATTTTCCTGATGAGCCTTTGCCTTTTTCCTTGCGCAGGGCAGCAAGTGCACCGGCAAGCGGACCAAAAGCCCCCAGCATTATAGCGGGGAATTTAAGGATCGACAGCAGATTGTCTGAGACAGGGAGGATATTGAGGCTGCCCAGCACAAGGGGAGTCCAGAGTATCCATGACCAGATGAACGTAATAAGGAAAAAGCGGATGGGGAAGTTAGCCTTGTTTTTCATAGATCAACCAAATCGTTTATTTTTCTCCTGAAAGAGTATGGCATCGGGCCGGAAAAACCAAACCGGATCAAGAGCAGGGGTGTCAGCTCTTTCAACTGAAGATCGAAGATAAGCTTTTCCCGTACCTCCGGCTCTTCGCAGGGCATATTCAGGTGAGAATGACTGACCTGGTATTTTGTTGCCTTAAGAGCAAACCGTTGAAACGACTGACCAAGTTTTATCCAGTGATGCGGATCATTTTTATTAACCATAAAGAGAGCCAGGCCAGCAGAAGCTGTGACAAGCTTCTCCATGCGCCTGGCTTCGCTGCCGGCAGTAATGAAGTTCTTCATTACTATATTTCCGACAAACCTTCCTGTATTGGGTAGACCCATTGAGGCTGTCCAGATGCCATCACCCTTCAGCATTACCTCCTTCTCGCTGAAGCGGACCCAGCTTACAAGCTCGTCAACAAATGCCTTATTGCTGAATTGTCGTGTGGTACCTTCAATAATATAATGGTTCAGGCTTTCAATCTCAGTTTCTGAAAGGAAAAGTCTTGTTTGAACTCCTTCATCCTGAGTGTCATTAAAAAGTCCTCTCAATAGGTTGTTCGGGATCTTATCATTGCTGAACTTATTCCTTGTTACCTGCCGCCTTACAATATAATCGAACAACCCTGATTTTTCGGTTTCCGGTGCCACATGAAGTCTGACAATGATCTGTGGTTTACTTTCATCACCGGTGAATTCAATTTTTGTTTCATAATTAAATTCATTCGCAGCAATAATCAGATTCTCCAGTGCACAGCCCAGGCTGATATATAAAGCATGATTATCAGGATCAACCACAGGCAAAGCCCTGGTGAAGTCAGGTAAAACAGATATTGAATCGCTCCCGGTTTTAAATCTCCATGGCTGCGTATTATGTCCTGAGGGAGCCTTTGCCGCGTATCTTATGATCTTTAATATGGATTCTTCCGGTATCATTTCAGTGCTGTTGATAAACCTGGCCTTACAATCCGTATTTCACCAAACCCAAAAATACCTGCCTGGTGACCATGAAAAAGTTTACCAGCAGGTGTGATAAAACCTTGATACTAATAAATGCTGTTTTTGCCATCATCGGTATTTAAAATTGTTCGGGGCAAAAATACCGGGTAGTCGCCAGCCCGGCGTCTCAACATGTACCGGGAGAGTTCCACTTTCCGGGAAAATGAGTCTCACTTTTCATGAGACTTTCTCAATATATGCACTTGGTGATATTCCTTCAAATTTCCGGAAAGCCCTGTAAAATGATGCTTTTGAGTTGAATCCACTGTTATAGGCTATGCCCATAATGGATAGATGGCTGTTCGCCTTTAAGATGCACTGATTTTTAAATTCACCAACCCTGTACTTATTGATGAAATCAAAAAAATTCTGGTTTAGCTGATAGTTGAGCACTTCTGAAAGGAATTCAATCCTGACATTCAGTAACTCACTTAATTTGGAAATGGTAATATCCGGATCGAGGTAAGGCTGCTTCTCCTCCATATTCCGGATGAGAGTTCTTATAAAGGTATCGTCCGTGGATACTACGCGAGATGCAGTTTCTTTTAAAATTGATCTATCGCCGGTTTTCCGTTTTTCTTTCACACTGTTTATGAAGATATTGCCCTGCCGAATTCCGAAGTAACCAAGGAACAAAACATAGACAGTTGCAAAACTGTTTGTCAGAAACATCAGGAACTTGTAGGTCGCGAAATGGAAGATCATGTCAAGGTTAAAGAGAGCGACGTTGACTGAATAACTTATAAGTGCGGCAATGGTAAGCGCACTCAGCCACCCAAGGTCTATATCCTCAATTTTGGAGTATTGCTGCATTAGTTTATCACGTCGTCTCCTGATCAGGTTGAGAGCCCAGATATTGTAGCTGATGGTGGACACACCTATAGCCAGAACTGTTATTTTATAGGAGACTTGTTCTTTGAACAGGTCATTTTCAAGGAACCTGATCTTTTCCGGGACAGTGAGATTGATAAAATTAAAATATTGGAAAACTGAAAAGAAGATGAAAGGGATGAAGTGAAGAAGGTACAGGGGTTTGAACCTGAAATCAGGATCAGAGAGGCTCTTTATGTAAAACCACAGTGCCGGGCCATGAAGGAAAAGGAATATCCAGCTTGTATTGGTTATTGCAGAATATGTGAAGTTGTTTTTTATGTTCTGTAATTCAAGATATACACTCCCGATGCTGATGGCGTACAATACGAAGATTACTCCGAGAAGATAATCCGGAAGCGATTTATTCTTTTTCCCGAGCAGCAACAGAAGCAGGAATATAGATTCAAAAGTTCCTATAATAAGGATGTATTCCATTTCTATGGTGTTTTAATACCCCTATAAAAATAAGAATTTGATAAGGCAAAGGAGAAATCAACTCCTTCTGATTTGATTAGCATTAAGATTCCCCCGTTCATATCCTTCTCCAGGATGATTTCATCAAAGGGTATTTTGTTGAATCACAGTTAATCATTGCACTCCATGCATAACTTCTTTCGCCAGTGCCAACTTCTGTCTGAAGTCCGTAACAGATGCCTTCGGTTAGATTGCCCATCTCCTTATTGACTGTTAAATTTAAGTTTAATATTTCTG
>CALMRD010000125.1 GCA_937871625.1 uncultured Bacteroidales bacterium
GCGCGGAAAACTGGTAGAGGCTGTTGCCGAAGTGGATGATACCCTTCTTGAAAGATATATCGAGGATCATGAGTCCATTACTCCTGATGAAATTTTAACAGCCCTCAGGAAAGTTACAGTATCTGGCCATGCCGTACCGGTGATTTGCGGAGCATCATTCAAGAACAAAGGTATTCAGCACCTTCTCGATGCAGTTACTGCCTATCTGCCGTCACCAGTTGACATCGGGGCCGTTACCGGAACCGATCCCAGGAATAACAATGAGATAACGCGTGAGCCTGACGATGAAGCGCCGCTGGCAGCTCTCGCATTTAAAATAGCCACCGACCCCTTTGTGGGACGCCTTGCTTACCTGCGCATATATTCAGGAGTTCTCCATTCCGGTGATACTGTCCTGAATATGCGTACGGGTAAACGCGAAAGGATCAACAGGCTCTTTCAGATGCATGCAAACAAGCAGAACCCCAAGGAGAGCATCTCGGCGGGGGATATCTGTGCGGGAGTCGGATTCAAGGATCTGAAGACAGGCGATACGCTTTGCGCGATTCATAAACCAATTCTGCTCGAGTCAATGGATTTCCCGGAACCGGTGATCGGCATTGCCATCGAGCCCAGAACACAGGCTGATGTTGACAGGCTCTCCATGGCTCTCGGCAAACTGGCAGAAGAGGATCCCACCTTCCAGGTGAAGGTTGATCCCGACAGCGGACAGACAGTGATAAATGGAATAGGCGAACTCCATCTCGATATCCTGATCGACCGCCTCAGGAGGGAATTCAACGTGGAATGCAACCAGGGTCCGCCGCAGGTTGCATATAAGGAGGCTATCACTACAACTGCAGAATTCCGCGAAGTATTTAAGAAGCAGACAGGAGGAAGAGGCAAGTTTGCTGATATCACCGTCGAGCTTGCCCCGTCAGATGACGGAATAAGAGGCCTCCAGTTCATCAATGAGATAAGAGGCGGCAATATACCGAAGGAATATATCCCTTCAGTGGAAAAAGGCTTCCGCGAGGCCATGTCAAACGGGCCCCTGGCAGGTTTCCCGCTCGACAGCCTCAAGGTTACACTTAAAGACGGTTCATACCATCCGGTTGATTCTGATGCACTCTCATTTGAAATTGCTGCCAAGCAGGCATTCAGGCGTTTTGCATCAAAATGCAACCCCGTCCTTCTCGAACCGATTATGTCGACAGAAGTCGTTACACCCGAAGATTATGTGGGTGACGTCATCAGCGACTTTAACCGCAGGAGAGGCAGGGTGGAAGGTATGGAATCGAAAGCAGGCGCAAGGGTCATAAGGGCAAAAGTACCTCTGGCAGAGAAATTTGGTTATGTTACAGTACTCCGGACCATCACCTCGGGAAGAGCTACATCAACTATGGAGTTTTCCCATTTTGAAGAGGTGCCTGCAGAAATAGCAAACAGAATTGTAGAAATTACCAAAGGAAAAATTTTTTAAGATGAGTCAGAAAATTAGAATCAAACTGAAATCCTACGATCATAATCTGGTTGACAAGTCGGCCGAGAAGATCGTAAAAACCGTAAAATCCACAGGTGCAGTGGTCAGCGGTCCGATTCCGCTCCCCACGCATAAAAGGATTTATACGGTTCTTCGCTCGCCTTTCGTGAACAAGAAGGCGCGTGAGCAATTCCAGCTCTCTTCATACAAGAGACTGCTCGACATTTACAGCTCAACGCCGAAAACAATCGATGCTCTGATGAAACTCGAGCTTCCGAGCGGCGTCGAAGTGGAAATTAAAGTGTGAAACCAGTAACCTATTATAGATATGCAGGGATTAATTGGAAAAAAGATCGGAATGACTTCCCTATTCGATGAAGAGGGGAAGAATGTCCCCGCCGTCGAGGCGGAGCTCGCGCAGCAGAA
>CALMRD010000126.1 GCA_937871625.1 uncultured Bacteroidales bacterium
GACATCATAAGCACCATTGAGGATATGCTGAAGATCAGGGTAGGTGAGACCACTCCCGACAAGATGTTCACACTGCTCGAGACCAACTGTATAGGATGGTGTCACAAGGCTCCCGCGATGCTGATCAATGACATGCCGTACACTGATCTCACAGAGGAAACAGTTATCGACGTTATTAAAGGTTACATGCGCTAAACAGAGGGAGGCACCGAAATGAAAAACAAAGGACTTACAAAAGTTGACCTTATATTTGAGACCGTAGATGTCAGGAAGGTTATGAAGAAAGCCTTCGAATTGACAAGTGATGAAATAATTCAGCAGGTTCTGGAATCAGGTCTGAAAGGTCGTGGCGGAGCTGGTTTCCCCACGGGATTGAAATGGAAATACACTGCTGCCGAGAAGGAACCGGAGAAATACATAGTCTGTAACGCTGACGAAGGAGAGCCGGGTACTTTCAAGGACCGTGAGATACTTGACAAGGTGGCCCCCAAGGTATATGCCGGGATGGCCATAGCCGGGAAGGCGATGGGTGCGAAGAGAGGTTTCATATACCTGCGCGGTGAGTACAGGTTTCTTCTGCCGCAGCTGTTCGTTGAGCTTCATAAGTTTCACAAGATGATCGCCGAGATCGGTTATGACTTCAGCATTGAGTACCGTATGGGCAGCGGCGCATACATCTGCGGTGAGGAGAGCGCATTGTTCGAATCAATAGAAGGCCGCAGGGGTGAACCTCGCAACAAGCCGCCCTATCCGACCACATCCGGACTCTTCTCCAAGCCCACCTCAATCAACAATGTTGAGACCCTGGTGACTGCGATGATGATCATTGAGAAGGGGCCCCTTGAGTATGTCAAGCTCGGGACCAAGGACTCACGCGGGTCAAAGGTTTTCTCCATCTCCGGAGACACTCCCGTACCGGGCATTTTTGAGCTGGAGCTGGGGATGACCGTTCAGCAGTTTGTCAATGAATTCGGTGACGGAGACACCAAGGCAGTTCAGGTAGGAGGCGCATCCGGATTCTGCGTACCGCGCAAGAAGTTTGCCGATACCATAATAGGTTTTGAAGGTGTTCCCACCGGCGGATCAATGAAGCTTTTCAACAGCTCCCGCTCGATGTACAATGTGCTCCACAACTATCTCGATTTCTTTGCCGAGGAGTCATGCGGCCAGTGCACTCCGTGCCGTGTTGGCTGCCAGCAGCTGCTCAAGGGTATTGAAAAAGTCAAGAAGGGCGAAGCCAAGTCGACATACCTCAATGAGCTCGTCAAGCTGGCCGATACCATGAAGGTGGCATCGAAGTGCGGCCTCGGACAGTCGGTAGGCAATGCCTTCAGGTCGATCGTTGAGAATTTCAGAGAAGAAGTTATTTACTAATCCTATCTATTGATAATTATGGTAACACTTAAGATAAACGAGCATGAGGTTAAGGTGGCGGAGGGAACAACAGTCCTGGCTGCTGCAAAAACTCTTGGCATAAATATACCCACCCTTTGCAATCACCCCGACCTCTGTGTGGCAGGTAACTGCCGTGTATGTGTGGTAGAGCAGAAGGGTGCCCGCACGCTGGTGGCCTCATGTGCCACACCGGTGGCGGAGGGTATGGAGATACTGACCAACTCCCTGAAGGTAAGAAATGCCCGTAAGCATATTGTTGAGCTGCTGCTTTCTGAGCACAGGGCAGACTGTACCAAGTGCTACAAGAACCAGAACTGCGAGCTGCAGACCCTGGCAAACGAGTATTCTTTCGGTGAGCATATCTTCCTCGATCTTACGGAGGATCACAACTATGTCATTGACAGGTCG
>CALMRD010000127.1 GCA_937871625.1 uncultured Bacteroidales bacterium
CACCTTCCTGAGCGTCTTCTCCCTCTCGGGCCGCTCAAGCATCTCTATCTCCGCACCTACGAGGTCAATGTTCGAAGGAATGACCGAGAGGTTGTCAATGGAACATGGCATAACTGACTCACGAGGACTGACGCCATCAATGAGACAGTCATAGATGGTGGTCTTGACCTGTTTGACATCTATACCGACTCCTGATGTGGCGTTGGACTGGGGATCGGCATCAACAATCAGCACCTTCTTTTCGAGAGCTGCCAGGCTCGCGGCCAGATTGATCGCCGTGGTTGTCTTTCCTACTCCTCCCTTCTGATTGGCAAGCGCTATAATCCTTGACATATGATACCTTTCGTCCTTTAAATTTATGAGCTCCAAATTTACAATTATTGCCCATGCCGGTCAGTCCGGCCCGGTTTGTAATTGTAAACATTTTATGCGTGGTTATTAACACGTTTTCAACAGCGACGGGATGTCCGCAGGGTCATCTCTTCTGGGCATAGACATTGATCTCGAAGAGCCTGGGCCAGTATTTGCCCGTGACGAAGATGCGCCTGTCTACTGCATCCCATGCTATCCCGTTCAGGACATCGGTCTCACGTGTCTGTTTATCACGTGGCAGGATATTGCCCAGTTCAACATAGCCGAGCACCTTTCCTGACAGGGGGTCAATGCGTGCAATGCGGTCTGTCTGCCAGATATTTGCCCAGAGCTCGCCGTCGATCATCTCCATCTCGTTCAGGTTGTCGACCATACCTTTGTTATCCCAGATGTCAACAGATGAAAGGACGTTGAAGTCAGGATCGAGGAACCATATCACGTTGGTTCCGTCGCTCATGGCCAGGGAATCTCCTATGGTGGCCAGCCCCCAGCCCTGTGTCTGGTAATATATCCTGTTTATCTGCTTCAGTGTCGACTTCTCATATACAAACCCCACCTTGGTAGTCCAGGTAAGCTGGTATATCCTGTCGCCCAGCAACGCCAGTCCTTCGCCGAACAGCGAGCCGTCGAGGTTCACCTGGCTTATCACCTTGCCTGTCTCTGCCTCAACCTTTCTGAGAGACGACTCTCCCAACTGGCCTGTGCTTTCGTAAAAGAAACCGTCGTCATACACCAGCCCCTGTGTATAGGCACGACTGTCATGAGGGTAGCTTTCCACAACACGGTAGCGCCAGGTCACCGGCACGATGTCGGAGAGCAGGGTGACAAAGAGTGTCACTGTCTGCGGTTTTGCCGACGGGGAGAAGGCCACGGCCCTGAGTGACAGTCTGCCGGGGGATCCGCTGCCATCCAGCTCCAGGGTTGCAGGAAGGTCTGTCATGGTGGCCTTATGGATGCCGTCAACCCACAGTTGCACTGAATCGACGCTGTTCTGTCCTGCCGCGCGGGTCACTGAGAATACTATCTTCTCATTGCAGGCAAAGGTGGAGTTGTCGGCCGGCGCCAGCACCTCTATGAGTCTCCTGGCAGGCATGGCATCGGATATGCTGTCACTCCTGACAGCTGCAGCCTCTTTTGTCCTGCCCGACGAACCGGAGCATGATATCACCGATATCACTATAAGGAGAAACAGGAAAGCATTAAGTGTATCTCTTTTCATCGCTCTGTTCTATTTTTTCCCGAACAGGCTGAAACGCCTGGTTTTTATAGCCCGCATGGCCTCCTCCTCTCTCTCTGACCAGGGGTCGATCATATTGAGCACCTCGCCCCATCCGGGGAAGCCCCCGGCATTCTTGTCATCAATAAAGATATCTACGTTGATCTTGCGGGGCGTATCTTCCGTCCATACCTCTTCAGGATAATTCTTGTTAACGGCATAGAACTCAACGCCGTTCTGCCGGCAGTATTCCACTGCCTCCTCCAGCTCCCTGCCTGTACGGAAGGTCCACATTATGAGCAGCGCCCCCCTCTTCTGCAACTCTTTCAGGGTGATGAAGGCAAAGAGCTTCTCCTTGCCGATGGCGGGATAGTCGTGGTCGACGATGGTACCGTCAAAATCAACTGCAATTTTAATATTTGTCAGATCTCTCATAATCCGTCAACAAAAATAATCAAATAATAGTTGTCCGGAATGTTGTAATTTAGCAGTGCCTCAATATGTATCATGATAAAGCAGATACCCAACACCCTGACACTGTTAAACCTGGTGGCTGGTTTTGCCGCAACCATCTGTTCTGTAAAAGGTTACAATGAGTACGCGGCATTCTGCATCATGGCCGGCATGCTGCTCGATTTTTCCGACGGATTTGCGGCCAGGCTGCTGAAAGCCTGGTCCTCCATAGGCAGGGATCTCGACAGCCTGGCTGATGTGGTCACCTTTGGCATTGCCCCCGGTGCTATTCTTTTCAGCATGCTCGTCACTGCCGGTATGGCCACTCTGCCGGCCTTTGCGGTTGCCGCCCTGATACCTGCCGCTTCGGCGTTGAGGCTGGCCATATTCAATAATGACACCACCCAGTCAAGCTCCTTCAGGGGGATGGCCACCCCGGCAAGCGCCTTCACTGTCATCTCCTTCGTACTGGCGGCAGCATACAGTGACAGCACCATTTACCATACGCTGACGGCGTCACCCTGGTTTCTCTCACTCCTCTCCCTCACCCTGGCAGTGATGATGCTCATCAGGATGAGGATGTTTTCACTGAAGGTCACCGGATTGCAATGGAAAGGGAATGAGGAGCGTTATATCTTTGCCGCCTCCGTCATCCTGCTTCTGATACTCTTCAGGGCTGCCGCACTGCCGCTTATCATGGCAGCATACGTTGCCATCTCATTCATCTCCCTCCTGACCCGCAGACAGGCACTCTCCCCTCTTCCTTAAATCCTCCATCACCTTCTCCTGGCAGCGGATCGACTCCTCATGGATGATGCGGATCAGTTTCCCCACGAAATCCCTGTCGAGCTCCTCGGCAACGCCGTGGCTTGTTCTTGTCTGCAGTATCTCCAGCCATCTGTTGAGCTGGAATATGGTTATATCATTGAGGCACTTGAACTCGCCCATCTCCCTGCTTATCCTCATGCGTGATGCCACCAGTTCAATGATCTGGTTGTCAATGGAATCTATCCTGTCCCTCATCTCCCCGAGCCTGTTCCGGAAACCGGCGTCATCGGATGTGGGAGCTCGGAACACCAGGCTCTCCATCATCGTTGTGAAGGAGGGGATATCAAGCTGCTGCTCCCTGTCGCTCAATGCGTTCCGGGGGTCATGATGCACCTCCACCATAAGTCCTGCCATATTGAGGTCTAGGGCCTTCTGTGCCATCCCGGGCACCAGGTCAGCCCTGCCCGTCATGTGGCTGGGGTCGCACAGCACCGGCAGTGAGGGTATGCGGCTGCGCAGTTCAATGGCCAGCTCCCACTTGGGTATGTTGCGATAGCGGCTTCTCTCATAGGGTGTGAATCCGCGATGGATCGCCGCTATCTTTTCAATGCCTGCCGCATGGACTCTCTCGATGGCTCCCTGCCACAGATCCGGGTCGGGACCCAGCGGGTTCTTCACCAGCACCGGTTGACCGGTACCCCTGAGGGCAGCAACGATCTCATCAACACTGAAAGGGTTTGATACGGTGCGTGCGCCGAGCCACACCACGTCTATCCCAGCCTTCATGCAGGCCTCCGCATGCAACGGGGAAGCCACCTCCACGGCTACGGGCAGCCCGGTCTCCTCCTTCACCTTCTGCAGCCACTTCAGGGCTTTGTAGCCTTCGCCCCCGAAGGAGGAGGGGCGCGACCGCGGTTTCCAGAGCCCGGCCCTCAGGATATGAACCCTGCCCGTAGCCTTCAGAGCCCGTGCTGTCAGCAGAAGCTGCTCCTCACTCTCGGCGCTGCAGGGCCCCGCGATGATCAAAGGTGCCTCTCCGAATCCCCATGAACCTATCTCTGCTGTCTCCATCGCCTCACTCCCGGCCTTCGCCCTTCAATGCTTCACCCGTATCAGTACATATGATCGCCACCTGCCATCTCCTCCGTGGTTATCCTCCTGCGGTTTATCGACCTCCAGGCATACCATATGTAGGCCACCACAAAGGGAATGAAGAAGGAGACGTACATCATGGTCTTAAGGGTGAACAGACTCGATGATGCCTTTGCCAGCGTCAGTGAGCTCTGCAGGTCGGCGGTGGAGGGATAGAAGGCCGTACCTCCATAGCCGGCCA
>CALMRD010000128.1 GCA_937871625.1 uncultured Bacteroidales bacterium
TACTGCAGAATCAACCAGTGAAGAGGTTACTGCAGAATCATCAGATGGGGAGGTAGTCACAGAGTCAGCAGGCGAGATGGTTGCTGAAGATAAGCCTATCCTGAAGGAGAAAAAAGAAAAAAAGGTGAAGGCTGGTGATGCTGAGGCTGCTGTGGCAGCAGCGGCAGTGGCAGCATCGCCTGAAGAATTTGACTGGGATGCCTACGAAAAGGGAGGCTTCACGGCGAAGTCGAGTCGTGCCGACCAGGAGAAGCTCTACGAGGAGACTCTCTCAACAGTAGCTGTTGATGAGGTTGTCGAGGGCAAAGTCATCTCGATGAACAACCGCGAGGTGGTTATCAATATCGGACAGAAGTCCGAGGGTGTTGTCAGTTTGAACGAATTCCGCTATAATCCTGACCTCAAGGTGGGAGACATGGTGGAGGTTTATGTTGACAGCCAGGAAGACAAGAGGGGGCAGCTTGTTCTCTCGCACAAGAAGGCCAGGGCTTACAATTCGTGGGACAGGGTCAACTCTGCCCTTGAAAAAAATGAGATCATCACCGGTTACATCAAGTGCCGCACCAAGGGCGGTATGATTGTCGATGTCTTCGGCATTGAGTCATTCCTGCCTGGTTCGCAGATAGATGTCAAGCCCATCCGCGACTATGATGTCTATGTAGGCAAGACCATGGAGTTCAAGGTTGTAAAGATCAACCAGGAGTTCAAGAACGTCGTTGTTTCGCACAAGGCTCTCATTGAGGCCGAGCTCGAACAACAGAAGAAGGAGATCATCTCCAAGCTTGAAAAGGGACAGGTACTTGAGGGTACCGTCAAGAACATAACCTCTTACGGAGTATTCATTGACCTCGGCGGCGTTGACGGACTCATTCACATCACCGATCTTTCATGGGGCAGGGTCAACCATCCCGAGGAGATCGTTCAGCTCGACCAGAAGCTGAATGTGGTGATACTTGACTTTGATGACGACAAGAAGAGGATAGCTCTCGGTCTGAAGCAGCTTACACCTCACCCGTGGGATTCACTCAGTGAGACTCTCAAGGTAGGTGACACCGTCAAGGGCAAGGTGGTTGTGATGGCCGATTATGGTGCATTTGTTGAGATCGCCAATGGTGTGGAAGGGCTCATTCATGTCTCTGAGATGTCATGGTCGCAGCATCTTCGCAGTGCCCAGGAGTTTATGAAGGTGGGTGATGAGGTTGAGGCAGTGATACTCACACTCGACCGTGAAGAGCGTAAGATGTCTCTTGGCATCAAGCAGCTCAAGCCAGACCCGTGGCAGAATATCGAGCAGAAGTACAGTCTCAACTCGCGCCATAAGGCACGGGTACGCAACTTCACAAACTTTGGTGTCTTTGTCGAGATCGAAGAGGGAGTTGACGGCCTGATACATATCTCAGACCTCTCATGGACCAAGAAGATAAAGCATCCGGCTGAATTCACCGCCATCGATGCGGAGATTGATGTGGTTGTTCTCGAGATAGACAAGGATAACAGGAGACTCAGTCTCGGCCACAAGCAGCTTGAGGAGAATCCATGGGACGTGTTCGAGGATCTCTTTACCGTTGATTCGATTCATGAAGGAACGATCATAGAACTGTTTGACAAGGGTGCCATCATAGCTCTGCCCTACGGTGTTGAAGGGTTTGCTACTCCCAAGCACCTCGTCAAGGAGGACGGAACGGCAGCTGCAGCTGATGAGAAGCTCGATTTCAAGGTTATTGAGTTTAACAAGGGTGCCAAGAAGATCATCGTTTCTCACAGCCGTGTCTATGAAGATCTCAAGAAGGGAGCCGAGACCGCAACGAAGCGTTCTGAGGCTGAAAATACAAGGAAGGCAGCCCGCAAGATCAAGGCCGGTCTTGAGAAGACAACTCTCGGAGACATCAGTCAACTGGCGGCCCTGAAAGAGGAGATGGAAGAAAAAGAGGCTAAAAGTGTAGGTAAAAAGAAAAAATAACTTTACATTTAGTTGCCAAAATTATTAGCCATGGACTTTAATATTGAGAACAAGAAACAGTGTACGGTTATCAGTATCGAGACTGAGAAACTCGATACCCATATCGCTCCCTCGCTCAAATCAGAACTGGTGCTTATCTCCGGAAAAGGAGAGAGGAACATCATTCTTGATCTTCAGAAATGCCAGTATTGTGATTCCTCTGGACTGAGTGCAATACTGGTGGCCAACAGGCTCTGCAAGAATGCGGGTGGCACCTTTGTGCTGTGCGGCCTCAACGAGGCTGTGGAACGGCTGATAACCATATCTCAGCTTGACACTGTGCTTTCAATAACAGCAGATATCGAGGAGGCAGAGAAAATCATTTCCTGATGCCAGACGGCAGCATGTCGTTCAGGCTTACCATATTGGGGACAAGTTCTGCTCTGCCGACCTCTGACCGATATCCTACCGCTCATGTGCTTAACGTGCATGAGCGGTTGTTTTTGATAGACTGTGGAGAGGGCACCCAGATGCAGATGCGCAGGTATCGCATCCGTTTCGGAAAGATCAACCACATCTTTATCAGTCATCTTCACGGCGACCACTTTTTTGGGTTGTACCCGCTTCTCTCGTCATTCAATCTCATGGGCAGGAAGACGCCACTTCACCTTTATGCCCCCGCACCCGTTGAGGATCTGGTCTCCAGGCACCTCTCCGATTTTGACATCCACCTCGGCTTCGGGCTGGAGATCCATACCCTGGGCAGTCGTGATTGCACCCTGATCCTGAATGACAAAAGAGTTGAGGTCTTCTCCTTCCCCCTCAGGCATCGCATCCCCTCCTGCGGGTTTCTCTTCAGGGAGAAGAGAGCTGAGAGGAACATCATCCCGGGGATGATCGGGAAGCACGGTCTGACGATTGCCGAGATAGCTCTTCTCAAGCGGGGGAATGATATTGTGCGTGAAGACGGCGAGGTTGTCAGTTTCGAAACTGTCACCGTTCCTCCGCCTGAGCCCGTCTCATATGCATTCTGCAGTGACACGGCATGGTTTAAGGAGTTGCCGGAGTATGTCAGGGGTGTTGATCTTCTCTATCATGAAGCGACCTTCGGTGACGATAATGAAGAGCTGGCTGTCAAGACAGCTCACTCCACGGCGCGGCATGCAGCAACCGTGGCTCGCGATGCGGGGGCGAAGAAGCTCCTCATAGGACACTTCTCGGCACGCTATAAGAGTGTTGACATACTTGAGAAGGAGGCCCGCGAGGTGTTTTCCGCAACAGAGGCTGCCCGTGAAGGCACCGCTTATATTATAGGCTGATGGGTTGTATAGCTCAGATTGATTATCTTTGAGCCCGAAAAATTAATCAATTACCGCCACGTGCAGGAAAAGATTCTGATCCTCGATTTCGGATCTCAGTATACGCAGCTCATTGCAAGGCGTGTACGTGAGCTCAATGTGTACTGCGAGATCCATCCCTTCAACCGTTTCCCTTCTCCTGATGACAGTGTCAGGGGAGTTATACTCTCCGGTAGTCCCTTCTCTGTCCGTGATGCCGGCGCCCCGGTGCCTGACCTCAAAGGTATCAAGGGCCATCTGCCCCTGCTTGGGGTCTGTTACGGAGCACAGTATCTCACACAGGCTTACGGTGGTGAGGTGCTGCCGTCTGACACTCGCGAATACGGTCGTGCCCGGCTTGTCTCTGTCGACATGGAGGACCCGCTCTTCACCGGTATTGTGGCGGGAACACAGGTATGGATGTCCCACGGTGACACCATAGCACGCACACCTGAAAGTTACAGGGTAACGGGGTCAACGGAGGATGTGAAGGTAGCTGCCTTCAGAATAGAAGGGGAGGAGAGCTGGGGGATACAGTTCCACCCCGAGGTTTATCATACAACCGAGGGCCTGACTATCCTGGGCAATTTTGTCAGGGGTATCTGCGGCTGCAGTGCCGGGTGGACCCCGGAGTCGTTCGTGGAGATGACCGTGAGGTCACTCAGGGAGCAGATTGGCGATGACGGGGTGGTTCTCGGCCTCTCCGGCGGTGTAGACTCATCTGTCGCTGCCCTGCTGCTTGACAGGGCCATAGGCGACAGGCTGACATCCATCTTCGTCGACAACGGGCTTCTCCGCAAGAATGAGTATGAGTCGGTGCTGGAGGCCTACAGAAGAATGGGACTCAACGTAAGGGGTGTGGATGCTTCTGACTCCTTTGTGCAGGGCCTCAAAGGGGTGGATGACCCGGAGACCAAAAGAAAAATCATCGGCCGCATATTTATAGAAGTGTTTGACCGTGAGGCCAGCAAAGTGCAAAACGTAAGGTGGCTGGCACAGGGTACCATCTACCCTGATGTTATCGAATCGGTTTCGGTCAATGGCCCTTCAGCCACGATAAAATCACATCATAACGTGGGAGGGTTGCCTGAAAGGATGCACCTGAAGGTGGTGGAGCCCCTGCGCCTTCTCTTCAAGGATGAGGTAAGAAGGGTGGGGCAGGCGCTGAACATGCCACGCGAGATACTGGGCAGGCATCCTTTTCCCGGGCCGGGACTGGCAATACGGATCATCGGGGATGTCACGCCGGAGAAGCTGAACACCCTCCGCGAAGCTGATGCTATATTTGTGAACGGACTGAAGCAGGGCGGCTATTACGACAGCGTATGGCAGGCTGCCGTCATCCTCCTTCCGGTACAGTCGGTAGGCGTCATGGGTGACGAGAGGACATATGAGAATGCCGTTGTTCTGCGCGCCGTCACCTCCACTGACGGCATGACAGCCGACTGGAGCCACCTGCCCCATGAGTTCCTCGCCGATATCTCCAACCAGATAATCAACAGGGTAAGAGGCGTTAACCGTGTGGTATATGATATTAGTTCAAAGCCCCCTTCAACCATTGAGTGGGAGTAACGGGCACAATTCAAAATCTTGACAAGACTGAAATGGTAAAGAGATCTCTGTTTATTCTGACACTATTGATATTTGTTCACTTTTCGGGGCTCAGGGCCCAGGGACTGACACAGGAGACCTTCAAGATCGGCAAGACCCTTGCGTTACTGGAGGCCATTTATGTTGACAGTGTAGACATCTCTGAGATTGCCGAGCAGATGATAGTCACCACCCTCAGGAACCTTGATCCTCACTCGGTTTACATTCCGGCCGAGGATGTCCAGGAGGAGAATGAGCCCCTGCAGGGTAATTTTGAGGGCATAGGCATACAGTTCAATGTACTCAATGATACCATAATTATAATATCTCCCATACCGGGAGGACCTTCAGAGAAGGTAGGCATTCAATCCGGTGACCGGATAGTAGTTATCGCCGGCGAGAAGGTGACCGGGATCGGTATATCAACCACAGGGGTTCAGAAGAGGCTCAGGGGAGCCAAGGGGACCACGGTGGATGTGACCATCTTCAGGAAAGGTGAGAAGGAGTTGCTTGACTTCACCATCACCCGCGACAAGATCCCCGTCAACAGTCTTGATGCCGCCTATATGCTTTCGGACAATACCGGTTACATAAAGCTCAGCAGGTTCTCTGACCAGACCGCGGTGGAGTTTGAACAGGCTGTGGCACAGCTGCGCCTGAACAGGATGGAGAGCCTGATCATCGATCTGCGCGGCAACTCCGGCGGTTATATGGTTCCTGCAGTGCAGATCGCCGACGAGATGCTTCCGGCGGAAGAGCTGATAGTATATCTTGAGGGGCTGCATACCTCAAGGCAGGAGTACAGGTCAGCCCCGTCAGGCACACTGACAGGCGCCCGCCTGGCTATCCTGATTGATGAAGGCTCCGCCTCTGCCAGCGAGATACTTGCCGGAGCGATACAGGACTGGGACCGGGGGATAATAATCGGTCGCAGGAGCTTTGGCAAGGGGTTGGTTCAAAACGGTTTTTCACTCCCTGACGGGTCGGAGATAAGGCTCACCATCGCCAGGTACTTCACCCCATCGGGACGTTCTATACAGACACCCTACAATGAGGGTTTTGACAAGTATTTTCAGAAGTTCTACAGCAGGTACTTCAATGGCGAGCTGATACATGCCGACAGTCTTGGGTTACCTGACTCACTAAAAGCATACACGATCCCCAACAGAAGGATCGTTTACGGTGGTGGCGGGATCACCCCTGATGTCTTTATACCCATAGATACCACCTATTATTCGGATTATTATCGTGACATGATCCGGACCTCCACCATTCTCAGTTTTATGGTGGGGTACACTGACAGGAACCGAAAGACGCTCCTGCGCAGGTACAGGACATTCGATCGTTTTAACAGCGAGTTTAACTTTGACAGTGAAACCATTGAGGAGCTTAAGGAGGCCGGAGAGAGGAACGGTGTGAAGTTTGATTCGACTCAGTATGACATATCTGCGCCGGAGATGCTGAAGGTGATGAAGGGACTTGTGGCGCGCGACCTCTGGGATATGAATGAATACTACAGGGTGGTCAACCATGAGGATCATGCCATTGACAGGGCGCTGTCAGTATTGAATGACCCTGCACTGTATGACCGGTTTCTGGGTTATCGCAGGGAGGAGCAATGAGGCTTCTTGCCAAGACCCTCCTGGGGCTGGAGGAGCCTCTTGCCTCTGAGCTCAGGACGCTGGGTGCCGCAGATGTTGCCATCCTCAACAGGGCTGTGGCCTTTGAGGGTCCTAAATCAATGCTGTACGGTGTCAATTACAACAGCCGCCTGGCAGTGTCGGTTCTAATGCCTGTTGCCACCTTCCGTGTGTCAGGCAAAAGGGATCTGTACAATGAGGCTGTGGCCATTGAGTGGGACCGCTGGCTTGACACCCGAAAGAGCTTTGCCGTAACGGCGGTGGTAAACTCACCTCATTTCGACCATTCGGGTTATGCAGCCCTGGTGGTTAAGGATGCCGTTGCTGACTTCTTCCGCAGGCTTACACAGGAGCGTCCGTCAGTCAACCAGAAGTCGCCGGATCTGCTCATCAATGTCCATATAAGCAACGAGAAGGTGACCGTTTCACTCGACTCCACTGTCACTCCTCTTTACAGGAGAGGCTACCGGCGAGGCCATTCCGTGGCTCCCCTGAACGAGGTGCTTGCGGCAGGGATGATAGCTCTCGCGGGATGGAAGGCTGACAAACCTCTTGCTGACGGCATGTGCGGGTCAGGTACCATACCCGCCGAGGCAGGTCTGATGGCATGTAACATAGCACCCGGTAAATTCAGAAGGGATTTCGGATTTATGAGATGGAAGGATTATGATCCGGCGCTGTTCAGGTCGGTGAAGTTTGAGGCAGAAAAGAAAGAGAGGCGGTCTCCTGTAAAAATATACGGGTCAGACATATCTGAAGAGGCCTGCCGGACGGCAACACTGAATATAAAGGAGGCGGGATTGGCTGATGCGGTGGAGATATCCCGGCGTGATTTTATGACAGGCCCGGCACCGGCGGAGGAGGGAACACTTATAATCAACCCTCCCTACGGACGCAGAATAGCAACGGAGAGTATCACTGAGTTCTACGGTGCTGCAGGATCAGCTCTCAAACACAGTTACCCGGGTTATACCGCATGGATACTATCAGGAGAGCCGGATGGGTTTAAGTCGTTGGGCCTGAAGCCATTTAAAAAATATGATCTGCTGAATGGCGACATAAAGTGCCGGTATGCCGGCTACGACCTCTACAGCGGTTCGAAAAAGATAACACCCCCTGCAGGCGAATGAGAGTCACATTTTCAGCCCTTGCTGCAACCATGTTCAAAAAAAGCTTGTCAGGTAATAAAATAAAATGGTATTTGGGTAAGTTCTCTATTAGCGACAAACCTTTTATATTTGCACACGGGCCCGATGAGCTTTGATCTTGAAAATCTTGTGAGTGACCTTGACATCAGAGGTGCTGTTCTCTACTTTAAGGGAAACGTTGACTCGGAGATAATCAACAAAGCTCTTGACCTGGTGGAGGGCAAGCTGCTGGCTACGCGTGAGACCCCCAGAATAAGAAAGAAGGTCTACAACGTGCTGGTCGAGAGCTTGCAGAACCTTTATCATCATGCCGACCTGGTGCCGCGAGGCTATCATGCCTCAAGGCCCGACAGGTACGGGCTGGTTGTGATGGAGAAGCTGGGAAAGGGTTACAGGGTGACGACATGTAACTTTGTGTCAGCTGTGCATGTGCGGGAGCTTGAGGAAAAGCTGACCAGGATAAACCGTTCATCACCTGATGAGATCAAGGAGCTCTACAAGGAGATACTCAATCATCAGGAGATAACCGAAAAGGGACTGGGAGGACTGGGATTACTTGACATAGCAAGAAAGACAGGTCACAGGATTGACTTCAGGTTCAGGAAATATGACAACAACAATACAGCTTTTCGCCTCACGGCACTGGTAGCGACAGAATAAGACGATTAACAAAAAAAGATAACCATGGAACCGATCATTATCGAAGGAACACCCAAAACACCGTCAGTTAAGTTTGATGCCTCCGAGGGCATTTTCGAGATTAAGGGGAGGTCGATCCCTGAAAACTCGGTTGAATTTTATAAGCCTCTCAACGAATGGCTTGACAATTACATGCAGATACCTCTTGACAAGACTGTGGTGAACATTAGGCTTGAGTACTTTAATACCAGCTCATCAAAATGCATCCTGGATGTATTCAAGCGGCTTGAGGCCATCCACAAGTCGAAACACGATGTGGAGATTAACTGGTTTTATGAAGAGGATGATGAGGACATGCTTGAGGCAGGTGAGGACTACGATTCGATTATCAAGGTCCCGTTCAAGATGATAGAGATCGTGGAGTAGTCCCGGGCCGGAAAAGTAAGAGATCGGTTATTTGATAAAGCAGAGGGTGCCAGCCTTTAGGCCGGCACCCTCTGCTTTTATATATCAGCGGCATGTCACTCACCCCTGTGACGGTACCTCCATGCTTTCTTCAGCTTGACAGAGGAGTCGAGAATCCTGTACAGCACCCTGAAATAGAGCAGCAGGTAGAGGATGGTCGTCATGAACCAGATGACCACGGTATTTACCGCAAGGGTGCCGGCATAGACTCCGAATATCCTCTTGCGGGGAGCATAGAAGTGAGCCTTGACAAAGATATTTTCCGGGTCCTGGAAGATCTGGTCGTAGTTCTGATAGAGCCTGTCCTTGTATCGTTTGATCTTGTTCTTCTCATTGTCGTTCCTCACGAACTCCTCGAGTGACTCGTTGGTATACTCTTTCTTCATTTTGATGAACCCATCGCGGTCGGCCCGTTCAAAAGCCATGATACTCCGGTCGCGGGCCTCCACGGCCTCTTTGGATACCTCGATGTAGTATCTGCGAACCTTCTCAATGTATTCACGTGCAGCCTCTACTGCCGCGAGGGTGATGTTGTCAGGGTCTATGATCCCCGGATCAAATGGTATTGCCGGTGTGAAGGTGAGCTCTTCCTCCGTCTCGTTGCGGATAAGTATCAGATCGTGCCTGTCGGAATCGTCCAGCCGTTCTCTCGCAATGTTGCTCTCAACCCTGGAGAGGATGCTCCTCATTTCATTGTACCAGATATCTTTCTTGAACTTGGCAATGCTGATGACCTTGTCATACTGGTAAAACTGTTTCTCGAACCTGTTGTTGATAAACTGGTCGACAGCCAGGGCCTCGTAACCCCAGCGGGCTGCGATCACCTCCCCGTATAGCGGTATGGATACCGGAGAGGAGATATTCGGATTTAGCCTGTCATACTTGACGATGATGCCACTAAGGATTATCTGCGGAATGACGAGGAATGGTATGAGTATGTAGATTGTCACCACTGTCTTGAAACTGTCAGATATCAGCAGGCCCATCATATTGGCTGTTGCCCAGCATGAGAAGAGCACGATCCAGTATTCAAACCACATTCCCCTGATGCCGAAGATGCTGTTTCCCACCGCAACGAACATCGCAGCCTGAATGGCTGAGATGAGAAACTGTACCCCAATCTTTGAGAGAAGGTAGCTGTTCCTGCTGAGGTCCAGGAAGGACTCGCGCCTGAGTATCTTCCTGTCCTTGATGATCTCTTCCGCACTGACGGTGAGTCCCATGAAGATGGCTACAATCACCGACATGAAGATATAGACAGGCAGGTTGCTGTTCTGAATGAGCATGTAAGCCGGTTCACGCACACTCTCGTCGAAATACCTGATGATGTAGGCGAGAAAGAGAGCCAGTACCGGGGCCTCCAGCAGGGTAACCACAAGGTATTGTGTGTCTGACAGCTTGGAGAGTATGTCACGTTTGGCATAGACAAGAAACTGTTTTAACCTGCCCGGGGTCTGGAGTGTGATCTCCGGTATGCCATTGCCCGGTGACGGTGCGGCAGGCATATCCTCCCGGTGCTCCTTATAATAGGCATTCCATTCCGCAGGGGATACTTTACGGGTCTGCGTCGGACGACCGAACTCATCGAGTACCCTTGACTCCACAATGCTGAATATCTGCTCGGGGTTGACATTACCGCAGGCGGGACATTCGCTGTCATTGTACCTCGGAAGCTGCATCCTGTCCTTGAAGTAGCCTATTGAGCTGACAGGGACGCCGTAGTAAATCATATAGCCGCCACTGTCAAGGAAGATGAGCCTGTCAAACATCTTGAAGATATCAGATGATGGCTGGTGGATGACTACAAAGATCAGTTTTCCCTTGAGCTTTAGGTCATTGAGCAGGTCAAGGATGTTCTCCGAATCGAGTGAGGAGAGTCCGGATGTAGGTTCGTCCAGGAAGAGGATAGAGGGCTCCCTGATGAGTTCGAGTGAGATGTTAAGTCTTTTGCGCTGTCCCCCTGAGATCTTCTTGTTAAGGGGTGTTCCCACCTTCATATCCCTTATCTCATAGAGTCCGAGGCTGTGAAGCACATCCTCCACCCTGGATGAGATCTCCGTGTCAGTGAGGTTGCCGAAGCACAGTTTGGCATTGTAGAAGAGGTTCTCAAAGACTGACAGCTCTTCAATCAGAAGGTCATCCTGGGAAACAAAGCCTACCAGCCCTTTTACCTTGTCACCCTCATCATGGATGTTGACTCCGTTTATCAGTACTTCACCGGCATGGGGCCTGTTGATACCGTTGAGGACACTCAGCAGTGTCGATTTCCCGGCTCCGGAGGCGCCCATAATGCCTATGAGTCTGCCCGACTCTTCCGTGAAGCTCATTGAGTGGAGTCCCATGTCTCCCTCCTTGAACTTGTACTCGATGTTCCGGACATCGTAGACCACCCTTGACGCCAGTGCCTTCTCATCGAGGAACTGTCTGATCACCTCACTGTAGTAGATGGGCTTGCTGCTCATGAACTTGAGTGAGGCACCGCGCTCAAAGAGATAGACCCTGTCCTCATGGCGCAACTGACCGCTCAGCAGCAGCTCGCCCGTGCCGAATGATCTGACGAAGAGCATGTCTGCCTGTGGCAGGTTGAGGAACCTCACCTGGCCCCGCAGCGTTTCGTTCCTTATGTGATGGGTCTTTTCAAAGTTTTTACCCGGCTCACTGTCGATGACAAGCACCCTCGATGATTCCGGCACCTCTGAACGGGATGAAAGAACAAACTCGCGGATCAGATGGTAGTCTTCGGGGTCAACATTAAAACCTTCGGCAGCCGTGATTATGAACTCCAGCTCGGTGCCGCTCACTTCGGCACCGTCAGAGCGGCAGTATTCAAGAAGCTGTACCAGTACAATGACCTTCTGGTTAAGGGTAAGCTGGGTCCCGATATCGAAACATATCTTTATTATCCTGACTGAGATGGCCGCATTCCTGCGTGCTTCATTTCCCTTTTTCAGGCGCTGCTGTGCCTCTGCATAATAGTTATCAAAGATCTTCAGATAGGCTTCCACTCCCTCCTGGTTGAGCTGGGGCCTGAGAAACGCCTCCACAACCCTGCGCCTGTCCATGCCGTTGCCCTGCGCAGGGGCTATGATGGCAAAGAGATGCATCAGGGTCCTTAATATCTTCTCATTCATCCCGGAGTGGTTTTGCTCGCTTGTATTACAGTTCTGAGTTTATTATAACGAATTGACGGGGCCTATAGTATCCGTAATCTGTCATATTGACATGAATTATCCGCTCCGGGTTCTATGGCAAAAAAATTGAACAGAGAGAGAAAAAAGGTAAGTGATATGAATTTTGAAAATTTCACCATAAAAGCTCAGGAGTCGGTTCAGAAGGCGGCCGAGGTAGCTGCCGGAAGGGGGCACCAGGCTATCGAGTGCGGGCATCTGCTCAAGGGGATGGTTACCGAGGCTGAAAGCATTGTGTCATATATACTTTCGAAGAGCGGTGTCAACAGCTCCATCTTCAGCAAAGCCGTTGATGATCTCATTGAGAGCTACCCGCGCGTTAGCGGCGGAGAACCTTATTTCTCGAAGGCCTGCTCATCAGTTTTCAACAGGGCGGCAGATCACGCTGCAAAGATGCAGGACCGGTTTGTGTCTGTCGAGCACATTCTCCTCGCCATACCGGAAGGCTCTGATGCCGCCGCCCGGCTGATGAAGGAGCAGGGCATCACCGCTGACAACCTCAATGCAGCGATACGTGATCTCCGCAAGGGTGCAAGGGTCACCGGCCAGTCTCAGGAAGAGACCTACGACTCCCTTAACCGTTATGCCATTGACCTCAATGAGCGTGCACGTGTCGGCAAGCTTGATCCGGTCATCGGAAGGGATGAAGAGATCAGGCGCGTGCTGCAGATACTGTCGCGCCGCTCAAAGAACAATCCTATCCTTATCGGTGAGCCCGGTGTAGGCAAGACAGCCATCGCTGAGGGTCTGGCCCACAGGATAGTCCGCGGCGACGTTCCTGAGGGTCTCCTTGACAGGAAGATCTATTCACTTGATATGGGAGCTTTGATAGCCGGAGCAAAATATAAGGGTGAGTTCGAGGAGAGGCTCAAATCGGTTGTGAATGAGGTGATAGCCTCTGACGGCGAAGTGATCCTCTTCATTGACGAGATACACACCCTTGTCGGGGCCGGTAAGGGAGAGGGGGCCATGGATGCCGCCAACATTCTCAAGCCGGCACTGGCCAAGGGCGAGTTGCGTGCCATCGGTGCCACCACACTGAATGAGTACCAGAAGTTCTTCGAAACAGACAAGGCCCTGCAGCGCCGTTTTCAGGTGGTCATGATCAATGAGCCTGACAGGGCTGATGCCATCTCAATACTGCGGGGGCTGAGGGAGAAGTATGAGGCTCATCACAAGGTGATAATCAGGGATGAGGCAATCATTGCAGCTGTTGACCTGTCATACAGGTATATCACTGACAGGTTTCTTCCTGACAAGGCTATTGACCTGATTGATGAGGCAGCTGCGCGACTAAGGCTGGAGATGAACTCCGTACCGGAGGAGATAGACAGTGCTGACAGGCTCATCAGGCAGCTGGAAATTGAGCGTGAGGCTGTACGCCGCGACGGTGATACTGTCAAGGAGAAGGAGCTCTCGAAGGAGATTGCCGACCTCGCTGCAAACCGCGATGAGATGAAGGCACGCTGGCGCTCTGAGAAGGATCTTGTCGAGAGCCTTCAGAAGAAAAAACAGGAGGCCGAGGAACTACGGTTCCAGGCTGAGAACGCTGAGAGAGCGGGTGACTACGGCAGGGTGGCTGAGATACGCTACGGACGCCTTGTTGAGAATGAGAGCGAGTCAGCCGCACTGCAGAGAGAGATAGTGGAGAAGCGTGATGCAGGCTCAATGGTTCGCGATGATGTGCGCGCTGACGACATCGCTGAGATAGTATCACGCTGGACCGGCATCCCGGTAACCCGCATGCTCGAGAGTGAGAGGGACAAGCTCCTGAGGCTCGAGGAGGAGCTGCACAAAAGGGTGGTGGGACAGGATGAGGCCATAGCCGCAGTCTCAGATGCCGTGCGCAGGTCAAGGGCAGGACTTCAGGATGACAGGAAGCCGGTGGGGTCATTCATTTTTCTCGGCACCACAGGCGTCGGCAAGACAGAGCTGGCACGGGCACTGGCGGAATACCTCTTCAACAATGAGAACCTGATGACACGCATAGACATGACTGAATACCAGGAGAGACACAGTGTCTCAAGGCTTGTGGGAGCGCCTCCCGGATATGTGGGTTACGATGAGGGGGGGCAGCTCACGGAAGCTATAAGGCACAAACCCTATTCGGTAGTTCTCCTCGATGAGATAGAGAAGGCGCACCCGGATGTGTTCAACATCCTGCTCCAGGTGCTTGACGACGGGAGGCTGACAGACAACAAGGGGCGAACAGTCAACTTTCGCAACACTATTGTCATAATGACATCAAACCTTGGCTCGTCGCTGATACGTGAGAGCATCGGGGAGAGCATCGGCGAGTTGGACGAAGAGAAGGCAGATAAACTGCGAGATGAGCTGATACAGCTGCTTAGGAATACGCTGAGACCCGAGTTTGTAAACCGTGTTGATGAGATTGTAATGTTCATGCCACTGTCTGTAAAACAGATACGCGAGATAGTAAGGCTGCAGTTTGGCAGGGTAGCCCGGATGCTTGAGGAGAAGGGTATCAGGAGTGAGCTCACGGAGAGGGCAGTAGAGTGGCTTGCCGACAGGGGGTTTGACCCGCTGTTCGGGGCTCGGCCGGTGAAACGACTGATTCAAAAGGAGATAGTAAATGAGCTGTCAAAGGCAATAATTGCAGGCGAGGTTGACAGGGAGAAGGTCGTACGGATAGATGTCCAGGGGGGAAGCCTGGTTATAGGTAACCACTAATACGAAGGTCCGTTGCGGCGGTAACTATCGAGACAACTTTCGCGGTCGGCATGGATGTCAAGAGCCTTGTGCAGTTGCAGGAGTTCAAAGAGCTCCCTGGCTGACTGTGTCAGACCGCATAGCCTGATGGTGCCATAATTGGAATGAGAGACCCGCAGCAGGTGCAGTATCATGGCAAAACCGGTGCTGTCGAGGTAGTCTACGCCGTCAAGGTCAATAATCACTTTCGTGAAGGGGGTCTCAAAAAGTCTCAGGATGCCCGGCCTTATCCTGTCAACATTCAGGGCGTTGATTCTGTCGGTGGTGAAGCTTATCACCTCGATGCCGTCAATTTTTTCAGAGATTACCATCTTGAACTATCTTGATCCTGACAGATAGTCGTTTATCTCTGCCGTCACCGTCGAGGCGTCTTCCCCGAACTTCCGTATGAACTCCCGGTACCGCTCTTTTTGTTCACCTGCTTTGGCAAGAAGTTCAAACTCCTTGAGCATTTTTGAGGTATCCTCCATACCCATCACTGACACTGAACCCTTTGCCTTGTGCGCAAGCAGACCGAGTTCATAGTATTTCTCGTTTTCGAGAAGCTCATTCATCTCAGTAACAAACTCCGGGATCTGATTTATAAAGATTCCTGCTATCTCTTTCATTGTGGCCGGATCTCCTCCGGTGACGCTGACGAGATACTCGGGCCTGAAGATGGTATATTCCATTTGAATGAACTTTGGTTCCGGATACAAATATAGAAATAATGTAACCTTCAGCCTCACAGGAGTCTCAAAAAGAGGCAGGGCAAACATGATTTATCGCATCTATTATTCTGGTTAAAATTGATACTTTTGCTTACAATACAAAAAGTCTTAACATGAAAAATACTCCGTTTCTTAAGTTCCATGAAGAACTCGGTGCCAGGCTCATTCCTTTTGCCGGTTACAACATGCCTGTAGAGTACACGGGCATAAATGAAGAGCACATTACGGTGCGGGAGAAGGTGGGGGTCTTTGATGTCTCACATATGGGTGAGTTCTGGGTGAACGGACCGGGGGCACTTGATTTCCTTCAACGTATAACCACCAATGATGTATCGGCCCTCACTGACGGTAAGGTGCAGTATACCTGTTTTCCCAACGGCAGGGGGGGCATTGTTGATGACCTGCTCATCTATCGCTTCAGTGCGGAGAAGTATCTTCTCGTGGTCAATGCTGCTAACATTGACAAGGACTGGGATTGGTGTGTCAGTCACGCCGCACGCTTCGGTATTGAGGTTGGTCCGGGCAAGGACCTGCACAATGCTTCCGACTGGACTGCACAGCTGGCGATACAGGGTCCGCTGGCTCTGCAGGCCATGCAGAAGCTGACTGATGAGCCTGTTACGGATATGGAGTACTACACCTTCAAGGTGCTGACGTTTGCGGGGATTGAAAAGGTAATTTTCTCCACCACGGGTTATACCGGCGCAGGAGGATGTGAGATATATGTCAGGCACGAGGATGCCCCCCGTCTCTGGGAGGCGGTCTTCAAAGCCGGGGAGGAGTATGGTATCAGGCCGGTTGGGCTGGGTGCAAGGGATACCCTGCGCCTTGAGATGGGCTTCTGTCTCTACGGTAATGATATCAATGATACCACCTCACCCATCGAGGCAGGTCTGGGCTGGATCACGAAGTTTGTGCCCGGCAAGGAGTTTATTGACAGGGAGTTGATGATCAGACAGAAGGAGGAGGGGACAGAACGGCGCCTGAAAGGTTTTTTGATGGTCGACAAGGGAATCCCCAGACAGCATTATGAGGTTGTGGACGCTGAGGGTAACAATATAGGTGAGGTCACCTCAGGGACTATGTCACCAATGCTCAGACAGGGTATAGGGATGGCATACCTGAAGCGCAACTTCTGGAAGGCCGACACGGAAATATTTATCCGCGTCAGGGGGAAAGACCTGAAGGCTAAGGTCACATCCCTGCCATTTTACAAACAGTAACATCCGTGGCTCTCATCCGGAAATGACACAGAAGTTGCTCGAAATATGTTTTACTCCTGCAATATTCAGCGCGCACGAAGACCGTGATGCCATAATAGTGGTTGTTGATATCCTCCGTGCCACAAGTTCCATATGCAATGCCTTTGCCAACGGCGTGGAGGAGATCATTCCGGTATCTACAGTGGAGGAGGCGCGTGAGTTGAAGGGAATGGGCCATCTTCTTGCGGCCGAGCGTGATGGTTTTGTGCTCAGCTTTGCTGACTTCGGCAATTCACCATTCAACTTCACCGCTGAGAAGGTACAGGGAAGAAGCGTGGTGTACAGCACCACCAACGGAACAGGGATCATGAACAGGGCCTCAGAGTGTCATCAGGTGGTGATAGGATCATACCTCAACTTCTCCGCGCTCTGCAACTGGCTGGAAGAGCAGGAGAGAAAGGTAATCATTGTCTGCGCCGGCTGGAAGAACCGTTTCAACCTTGAGGATTCCCTCTGCGCAGGTGCCATTGCTGAGAGGCTCCTTGAGGGAGGCAGGTTCAGAACCATCTGTGATTCGGTGCATGCTGCCACTGACCTGTGGAACATGGCAAAAGACGATCTTATGGGATATATCGATAAGGCGGCTCAGAGATCACGGCTCAGGGAGAAGGGTCTGGATGACTGTCTTGAATTTTGTCATACATTTGATGTGACGGAAAAGATACCGGTTTTGCGCGACGGAAAGCTGGTGGCACTGTGACACGCAATGAGTGCCTGGCTGAAGGCTTCCGGCGGCGGGCTATAGCGGGATGGAATTAACAGATTAACAAAATAAAATTTACAGAGATGAAAAAACACAACTTTTACGCAGGCCCTTCGATCATGCCTCAATACACCAATGAAAAGGTGATAGAAGCTATCAGGGATTTTGCAGGTACCGGTCTCTCAATCATGGAGGTCTCCCATCGCAGCAAGGAATTCGTGGCAGTGATGGACAGCGCCGTGAATCATGTGAAGGAACTGCTGGATGTTCCTGAGGGCTATTCAGTCATTTTCCTTGGCGGTGGGGCAAGCCTCCAGTTTGCAATGTTGCCGATGAACCTCATGGAGAAGAAATCTGCCTACCTGAACACCGGCGAGTGGGCAGGCAAGGCTCTGAAGGAGGCCCGGCTCTTCGGAGAGGCCGTTGAGGTGGCTTCATCCAAAGACAGAAACTTCAACTATATTCCCAAAGGGTACACGGTGCCCTCTGACGCCGATTATTTTCATATCACAACCAACAATACTATCTACGGCACTGAGATGAAGGATGATCCCGATGTCTCAATTCCCCTGGTGGCTGACATGTCGTCGGATATCTTCAGCCGCCCTGTTGACGTCGCAAAATATTCTGTCATCTACGGCGGTGCACAGAAGAATCTAGCCCCGGCGGGGGTCACCTTTGTTATTATCAGGGATTCAGTGCTGGGAAAAGTAACACGCCCGATTCCTACGATGCTCAATTACAAGACCCACATTGAGAAGGAGTCGATGTTCAACACACCGCCGGTAATGGCTGTCTTTGCAGCCCTGAAGACCCTTGAGTGGCTTAAGCAGAAGGGTGGACTCAGCGCAATGCAGAAGATCAACAGGGAGAAGGCGGCTCTTCTGTATGACGAGATAGAACGCAACAGGCTCTTCAGGGCTACCGTTCCAGATCATGAGGACAGGTCGCTGATGAACGCATGTTTTGTGATGTCAGACAGCTACACTGAGCTGGAAAAGGATTTTGCTGACTTTGCCAAGTCAAAAGGTATGATAGGGATTGCAGGCCACCGGTCTGTGGGCGGCTTCCGTGCCTCACTCTACAATGCTTTGCCTCTTGAGAGTGTGGTAGCACTGGTTGAATGCATGAAGGAGTTTGAAAACAAACACTAAACTGTAGTATCATGAAAATACTGGTAGCCACCGAAAAACCGTTTGCTCCCCTGGCCGTTTCGCAGATACGCGATGTGGTAGAGAAGGGTGGGCACACTCTGGGTCTCCTTGAGAAATACAACTCCCCGGAGGAGCTGCTCGCTGCAGTTGCCGATGCCGATGCACTGATTGTGCGGTCCGATATTGTGGATTCAGCCCTTCTTGCTGCTGCCCGGAAACTTAAGATAGTAGTCAGGGCAGGTGCCGGTTACGATAACCTGGACCTAAACGGATGCACTGCCTCTGGTGTCGTGGCCATGAACACCCCCGGCCAGAACTCCAACGCTGTTGCCGAACTGGCTTTCGGCATGATGCTTTACTCGGCACGCGGAGGCTTTGACGGCAAGACAGGGTCAGAGCTCATGGGCAAGAGTCTGGGACTTCATGCCTTCGGTTATGTGGGACGATGCATGGCCCGTATAGCATCAGGTCTCGGCATGGAAACCTACGCCTACGACCCGTTTGTTGATCACGGGGCAATACGTGAAGCGGGTGTTACTCCCGTGGACACGATTGAGGAGCTCTATTCCACCTGTCAGTATGTCTCACTGCATATACCGGCCAATGAGAAGACAAGGGGTTCTGTAGGCGAAAAACTGATCTCACTGATGCCGGCCGGAGGCGTGCTGGTGAATACTGCCCGCAAGGAGGTCATCAATGAGGCTGAGCTCGTAGCGATGATGGAAAAGAGGAGTGACATCAGGTATCTTGCCGATGTGGCACCTGACAATGCTTCACTCTTTGCGGAGAAGTTTGCCGGACGCTATTTCTTCACTCCGAAGAAGATGGGGGCACAGACGGAAGAGGCAAATATCAACGCCGGCGTCGCGGCCGCAAGACAGATAGTAGCCTTCTTTGCTACGGGAGACGAAACCTTCAGAGTAAACAAACCCAAATAAGAATTTGTCAATTAACAGATATGGCTGTTGTTAAACCGTTCCGGGGACTACGTCCGCCGGCTAGTCTGGCAGCGGAGATCGCCTGCCTGCCCTATGATGTCATGAATCCGGCAGAGGCTGCCGCCATGGCTGAGGGCAGGGAGAAATCTCTTCTTCATATTACCAGGTCAGAGATAGACCTTCCCAACGGCACTGACCTGCATTCGGAGGAGGTCTACCGGAAGGCTTTTGAAAACTTTACCGCCTGGCAGGAGAGAGGATGGCTGGTGCAGGATGAGTCGCCCCATTTTTACATTTATGCCCAGACAATGAAGGGACGCACACAGTACGGCATTGTGGGAGCCGCATCGGTGGATGACTATCTCTCGGGTATCATTAAAAAGCATGAGCTGACCAGGCCCGACAAGGAGGAAGACCGGATGGTACACGTGCGATCCAATAATGCCAATATTGAACCTGTGTTCTTTGCATATCCTGCTGTCAGGGAGCTCGACCGTATTGTAGACCGTATTGTCAGAAAGGAGACACCGGAATACGATTTTGTGGCTGAGGACGGTATAGGCCATCACTTCTGGGTTGTGCGCGACGGGAAGACCAACGCGTCAATTGAAAGGATATTTGCCGAAGAGGTGCCGTTCATGTATGTGGCTGACGGTCATCACAGGACTGCCGCTGCTGCCCTGGTTGGAAAGGAGAAGAGGGAGCGAAATCCTTCACACAGTGGTGATGAGGAGTACAACTTCTTTCTGGCGGTACACTTTCCGGATGACCAGCTCAAGATCCTCGATTATAACAGGGTTGTAAAGGACCTGAACGGCTTGGCTCCGGAACAGTTTCTGGAGAGACTGAAGGAGTCCTTTACCGTAACCGCCAGGGGCACCAGGACATACCGCCCAGGAAAGCTGCATAACTTCGGAATGTACCTTGACGGACAGTGGTACAGCCTTACTGCCCTGAAGGGTACCTATGACGATTCCGACCCCATCGGGGTGCTTGACGTAACCATTCTTACAGAGAAGGTGCTGGTTCCGCTGCTTGACATACAGGATCTCAGGAGATCCAAGCGCATCGACTTTATCGGCGGGATCAGAGGTCTGGGTGAACTGAAACGCAGGGTTGACAGCGGTGAGATGAAGGTGGCATTTGCCCTGTATCCTGTATCAATGCAGCAGCTGATAACCATCGCCGACACCGGCAATATCATGCCTCCCAAGACAACCTGGTTCGAACCCAAGCTTAGGAGCGGACTGGTGATCCATAAACTGGACTGACAGAGCACATTCGGTACTATGGGCAAAATTGCAGCGAATATTGAAAACCTGCTGAGGGAGCTTCCCCCGGAGGTGAAGGTCGTTGCAGTAACCAAAACCCGCACTGCAGAGGAGGCGATGGAAGCATACAATGCCGGACTGAGGCTCCTCGGAGAAAATCGGGTGCAGGAGCTGTCAGCCAAGAAGAATCTGCTTCCTCCTGATGTCATATGGCATCTTATAGGCCACCTGCAGTCAAACAAGGTCAGACAGGCGGTAGCCGCAGCCTCCGTGATTGAGTCAGTGGATTCGCTGAGTCTGCTCGAAAAGATTGATGATGAAGCGGTGAAACAAGTGAAGCATATAGATTGCCTGCTGCAGTTCCATATTGCCTCCGAGGAAACCAAACAGGGTTTCGGTATAGAGGAGGCCGACAACACCAATTGGAAAGAGGTTGCAGCTTCCCTTCGTGCTGTACGTATATGCGGTGTTATGGGAATGGCAACCTTCACCGAAGATATGGAACGGGTACGGAGGGAGTTCCGGACGCTGGCACTGATTTTCAGTAACTTGCATGAAAGACACTTCGGCGCTATGGAATTCTTCAGAGAGATATCGATGGGAATGACCGGCGACTGGCCTGTCGCCGTGGAAGAGGGAAGCACCATGATAAGGGTCGGAACACTTATATTTGGAGAACGAATTAAAAGATAAAATGAGCACAATCAGTACACGTTACCTGGGACTCGATCTGAAGAGTCCTGTCATTGCCGGGAGTTCAAATTTCACTTCAAAGGTTGATTCAATCAAGGAGGCCGAGGCCGCTGGTGCCGGGGCTGTCGTACTCAAATCGCTTTTCGAGGAACAGATAGTCTCCCTGGCTCACTCGTTGTCATCAGAAGGATCATATCCAGAGGCCGACGATTACCTGCAGTACTATACCCGCACCAACAGCGTTGAGACCTACCTTGAGCTGATCAGAAATGCGCGCAGGAGCGTTCAGATACCGGTGATAGCCAGTATCAACTGCTTTTCCGAGAAAGGGTGGACTGATTTTGCCGTCGAGATAGAAAAAGCGGGTGCCAGTGCACTGGAGGTGAACATTTTCTTCATCCCTGTGGACAAAAATCAGAAGAGCACTGATGCTGAAAATCTCTACTTCAGGATCATAGACAGTCTCACAAAAAAGCTGAAGATCCCTGTTACTGTCAAGATCGGGCTGCGCTTCTCGAACCTTCTCAATTTTGCATGGCAGATACGTAACCACGGAGCTTCGGGCATTGTCATGTTCAACAGGTTCTATGAACCCGACTTTGATATAAACACCATGGAGGTTGTTCCTGCTTCCGTGCTCTCCAACCCTGTTGAACAACGCTATGTTCTCCGCTGGGTTGGCATGGTCAGTGCACAGGACATCAAAATTGACATCTCGGCTACCACCGGCGTATACACCGGGGAAGATGCCATCAAATATCTCCTGGCCGGGGCTACGACGGTTCAGGTCTGTTCGGCTCTCTACAGGCGAGGTTTCAGGGTAATTGCCGAGATTAACGAAGCAATCCATAAGTGGATGGAAGACAAGGAGTTCACTACCATCAACGATTTCAGGGGGAGGCTCAACTACCGCAACATAGACAATCCGGCGCTCTTTGAGAGATCCCAGTTCATGAAGCACTACAGCTCCTACATTTAGCTGAGGGTTATTGTTTGAGCAGAGAGATCAGTTCCTCTGTCAGTTTCCGCATGGGAGTATCATACCGTGCCAATGCACTGTCAAGGCGGGCAATAAGATCGGTTTTATCGTCGACACTGATTGTGTCCGTACAGTTCTCCAGCACCGTGAAGCACTCGAGAGAGGTCATGTAATCTCCTGACATGAATTCCTCGCACAGAACGACGGCATATTCAGAGTAATCCAGTCCTGACTGCCAGCATGAAGATGCCAGCATGGCCTTTGTTTCCGGCTTCTTCACAGCACCAAGAGAGCCGATGACCTCAGCACGTCCCGATCTCTCCTTCATGTCATTGAGAAAGGCGGATATTGCAGTTTTTATCTCTTCCCTGTCAGACTCATCGTAGAATTGTGCCAGAAGGGTGATTGCCCCCTCAAAAGGTTCTTCAGCCCTCAGCATACTAATCCGGTCATAAATCTCGTTATACTTTGCGTTACTGAGTGTTTTACGGAGCTCAGCAAGTTTTTTTTCTGACTTAATCATTATGGTAAGTTTTGAACAAATTTATGTGTAATAATAACTTAAGGGCACATTTGATTAATAAAAAAAAAGTGGTAATTTGGTCGGATGTAAGTCTGTGAACTCTAAAAATTAAAATCATTATGAACTGTAAGCTTAAAATTCTGCCACTTATCCTGGGAGTGACAGCTCTCTCGGTCTGTATGGTCGTCACATCATGCAAGGGAAAGACAAAAGCAGACAGCCCCAGGGCAACCCCGGAGGCTGTCAGTGCTGATGAGCAGACCATGGAGCAGATCAAGACTGCGGAGAAGGTTTTCAACGCTCTTCCCACTCCTCTGGAGGTAGCACAGCTTATCAAGGAGGCAGGGGCCGGTTTTGATGCATCACTGCTTAATCCTGTTGAGAACAGGGCCAACTACACCACAAGTAAGAGTATGGCTCTCAACCTCGGGATCTTTGTCTGTGATCTCAGTTTTGCGAGTATGTATGACGAGACGTCACTTCTTGTCAACTATATGGAGGCAGCCGAGAATATGGCTACGGGACTGGGGATACTTGATGCAATAGACGAAACTACAATTGAGAGGCTGGAGCAAAACATCAACAACCGTGATGTGATCATGGAGATTGTTTCGGAAACTTTCCTCAATTCACAGGCTTACCTTGAGGATGATGAACAGCATGCGGTTGCCGCCACCATCATCGCAGGAGGCTTCATAGAAGGGCTCTATATCTCTACCAACATGGTTGAGATGAAGAACTTCGCTGGTAACAAGCTGGTAGGCACCATCGCTGACCAGAAGATGTCAGTTGATGACATGATACGTCTCCTGGAGACCTACAATGACAACAGTGCCATTCAGGAGCTGCTGGGACCAATACAGGAGCTAAAGCTCCTTTTTGACAGGGTCGAGCGTTCGTCCGCACCTGCTTCCGCACAGTTGGACAGGGCAACCGGAGTGACGGAGATCACCGGTTCGGTACTGTCCGAGATGAAGCCGGAAGTATTCAAGGCCATCAAGGAGAAGGTTGGAGAGATCAGAAACTCATACGTAAAATAGGTTCCGATGAAACAGATTATACAAACAATAGTCCTTACAGTCCTTCTCTCCCTTATCGGGGGCGGAGAAGCAGCCGCACAGTGCAAGGGTTTTGCCAAATCGTTGTGCAAAAAAGAGCTGGGCGCATATCTGCATGACGGCAACTACCATGCAGCAGTGCTCGTAGAAGGGGAGGAGGCTGAGCTTTACAAGACCTTCTACTCTGATCTTGATTACCGGCTTGTGATCTGCGGTGCTGACGGACTGCCGCCCATTGAGTTCACGGTTCTCGATGCCACCGGGAAAGTCCTCTTCTCAAACAGGGAGGGAGGTCTGACCAATATCTGGGATTTCAAGCTGGAGTCCAGCCAGCAGCTGAAAATAATGATCAAGGTGACAACTTTCGGTATCAAGGATGAGCTCCCCGCCAGCGGTTGCGTGGCGATAATGTTCGGTTTCAAGGCAAAGTAACAATAACTCATTTGCGGGAGGCAGCCACGGCTGCCTCTTTTCTTTTCCACAATCTTTGACTGAATGAAAATATCCAGATGAACAGGCCGGACAATCATATATTGGTAATCTTCGGGGGCAGGGGCGACCTGGCCATGAGGAAAATTGTGCCTGCGTTATATGCGCTCTATAGTGAGCATCTGATGCCTGAAAGATTTGCTGTGGTCGCAACGGGCAGGACAGGAGTTACGGATGAGGCATATCGTGGGGAGGTGAAAAAGGCTATTGGCGGGGCATCCGGTATAAAGGTTTCTGTTACTGAAGATAGTCTCCTTCCCGGAGCAGATAAAACAGCCAGTGCAGCAGCTGAAAGGTCCGGTGCCAATGCGGATGAGTTTGTTTCACTGTTTCATTACATCGATTTTGATACCTCCGTTGCCGGTGACTACAGACGTCTGCCCGACTTCCTGGAGGTGATCAGGCAGAAGTTCAATATTGGAGGCAACATCCTCTTTTATCTCTCTGTTCCCCCGGATCTGTATGAAGTGATACCCCGCAATCTGGCACAGCAGGGTCTGAACAATGAGGGTGACGGCTGGAAGAGGATGATCATTGAGAAGCCGTTCGGATATGATTACAGGAGTGCCGGAAAACTTAACAGGACACTTCTTGAGACATGGAGCGAGAGCCAGATATTCCGCATTGACCATTATCTGGGTAAGGAGACAGTGCAGAACATCCTGGTGACCAGGTTCTCGAACGGCATCTTCGAACCACTATGGAACCGTAATTATGTACATCATGTAGAGATCACATCCTCGGAGACTCTTGGTGTTGAGATGCGGGGATCTTATTATGAGGGTTCCGGCGCTTTGCGCGATATGGTTCAGAATCACCTGCTTCATCTGGTCGGCTTTGTTGCCATGGAACCTCCGTCGTCAATAGATTCCACATCTATTAGGAATGAGCTCGTGAAGGTGTTTGAGTCGCTAAGGCCGATCAGCATTGACGAAGTACACAAAAGGACAATAAGGGGACAGTATACCGGAGCTCATGTCAGGGGTGAATGGTTAAAGGGATACCGTGAGGAGGTGAATGTGGACCCGGTATCCATGACTGAGACATTTGCTGCCCTGAAATTCAATATTGATAACTGGAGATGGGGCGGCGTACCTTTTTATGTAAGAACCGGGAAGAGGTTGCCTACGCGGGTCACCGAGGCAGTGATTCACTTCAAGCCCACACCTCACTACCTGTTCTCTGGTGAGAGCCTGTGTGATGGGTGCAACCAGCTTATTATCAGGATACAGCCCGACGAGGGAATACTGTTGAAGTTTGGCATGAAAATCCCTGGTGCGGGTTTCAAGGTAAAGAATGTCAACATGGACTTTCACTACTCTGACCTTGCTGCCGAAAGGATACCAGAAGCGTACGAGAGGCTCCTGTATGATTGCATGAAGGGTGACTCGACTCTCTATACGAGGTCAGACGCCGTAATGGCTGCATGGAAGTTCCTTGACCCGGTCCTTGAAGCCTGGAAGAACGACAGTTCCATTCCTGTTTACGGCTATCCTGCAGGGACATGGGGTCCGGAGAAAGCTGATGATCTTATAGAGGAGCCTGAGCTGACATGGAGATACCCATGCAAAAATCTTGCAGAAGATGGTGTTTATTGTGAATTATAATTAGTTTTATGACCTGATTGTTCAGAACATGTCATATTCAGTCAGAGTGTTCCCCAACCGCGAAGCCCTGGCGCAAAGTTTCGCTGCGATGCTGATCAAGGATCTAGACAGGATAGAACCTGACCATTACTACACCGTTGCGCTCTCAGGCGGATCAACGCCGGAGTTTATCTTCAAGTATATCTCAGACAATTACGCTGACAGGATAAGCTGGGAAAAGATGCTGGTTTTCTGGGGTGATGAGCGGTGCGTGGGTCCGGACGACAGTGAGAGCAACTACCGGATGGCATATGAAAGCCTGTTGCAGAATGTGCCAATCCCTGATGCAAACGTACTCAGGATCATGGGGGAAGATGACCCGGAAGCAGAGGCAAGACAATATGCCGAGCTTGTAAGCTCCATGGTTCCCTTCTTCAACGGAACACCTCAGTTTGACCTGATGCTCCTGGGCCTCGGAGATGACGGCCACACTGCTTCGGTTTTTCCTGACAGACCCGATCTCTTTGCCACCACCCGGCTTTTCGACGTGGCAGTACATCCCGGCACCGGTCGCAAAAGGATCACAGCCACAGGCAGGCTCATCAACAACTCATCAAAGATTTACTATATAGTGACAGGCAGTGGCAAGGCCTCCATTGTTTCGGAGATATTGGAAAAGAAGGCTGGTTCTGAGAGGTATCCTGCATCATGGATTAATCCGGGTTCGGGTCAGCTGTTATGGATGCTGGACAGTGAATCTGCCTCCTTGCTGAAGAAATAAAAAGGTAACAATTCTTATAAAAAACTCTATATGATTGCAGGAATTCTTAAAGAGACGGGTAAGGAAAACAGGGTCGCACTTCTTCCCGGTGAAGCGGCAGCTTTGAAAAAGCTCGGGCTTGACCTTATGGTTGAAAATGGGGCCGGGGAGAGAGCCTTTGCCCCGGACGGTGAATACCAGGCTGCCGGTGCCTCACCCGCCAGGAGGACGGAGATCCTCTCAAAAGCAGATCTGCTGCTATGTATTAACCCTCCGGTAGCTGATGATGTCGGCCTGTTCAGGGCAGGGCAGATACTCTGTACTGTACTTGACCCGGTTGAAAACAGGGAGTGGCTGGAAAAGATCAGGCAGAGGGGAGTGACCCTTCTGGCTCTTGACCTGGTGCCCAGGATCACCAGGGCACAGTCGATGGATATACTCTCTTCAATGGCTACGGTCTCAGGATACAAGGCAGTGCTGGAGGCTGCCTCCCTGCTGCCGCGGTTCTTCCCCATGTTTATGTCGGCTGCCGGAACCATCAAGCCTGCCCGGGTACTGATCCTGGGTGCCGGTGTTGCCGGACTCCAGTCTATAGCCATAGCCCGCAAGCTGGGAGCTGTGGTGGAGGTTTTTGATGTGAGGTCAGCCGTGAAGGAGGAGGTAAAAAGCCTGGGCGGTAAATTTGTCGAGGTTGAAGGTGCTGTTGAGGATTCTGCCGCAGGCGGCTATGCCGTGGAACAGACGGAAGAATTCAAGAAGCGCCAGCAGGAGCTTATCCAGCAGCGCGCTGCCGCAGCGGACGTGATTATTGCCACAGCCCAGATACCGGGCCGGCGGGCTCCTGTGCTGATACTCAAGGAGACTGTGGCCAGGATGAAGCCCGGATCGGTGATCATTGATCTTGCAGCCTCGTCAGGAGGCAACTGTGAGCTGACAGAAAATGGCGCTGCCATAAATGCCAACGGGGTCACGATAATAGGAAAATCAGACTATCCCTCGGAGATGCCGTCCGATGCCAGCAGGATGTTCGGCAACAACATAATCAACCTGTTGAAGATTATGGTGGACAAGGAGGGTAAAATCGTACCGGATATGGGAGACGAGGTCATCTTCGGCACTACGGCAGTGCATGGCGGAGAGTATGTCAGTCCCAGGGTAAAACAGATGCTTGAAATAAAACAAACTGCATAATGGAAGGATTTCTAGAATTTTTTATGGCGAACAGGGGTATCATCTACATGGTGATCCTCTCAATATTTCTGGGCATTGAGGTTATAAGCCATGTGCCTGCAATACTGCACACCCCGCTGATGTCAGGTGCAAACGCCATCCACGGGGTTGTTATCATCGGAGCTATTATTGTCATGGGCCATGCTGAGACAACGGGGGCAATGATCCTCGGTTTTCTTGCCGTTGTGCTCGGCACGCTGAACGTCGTTGGCGGATTCGTCGTCACCGACAGAATGCTTGAGATGTTTAAAAAGAAAAAATAATCCTGTATTATCCCAGTTGCTCCAAATAGTATCACTATGAATGATGTTTCCCAGTTTTCAGCAGGTATCTCGATACTTGAGATAACCTATATAATTGCCTCTGTCTTTTTCATACTCGGATTGAAGATGTTAAGTCACCCCCTCACTGCAAGGAGGGGTAATATCATTGCTGCCATCGGCATGATTCTGGCCATTGCCGCCACCATACTGTTCCATCAGAAGGATGGGGCACCAATTGGCAATATCGGGTGGATAATGGCTGCCATGGTCATCGGCACAGCCATCGGATGGATCATAGCAGTAAAGGTGAAGATGACAGCGATGCCTCAGCTTGTCTCTTTCTTCAACGGAATGGGAGGCGCTGCCGCAGCCCTCATCTCCATGATGGAGTTTCCTCATATAAGCAGTGAGCTTGTTGCCAGAACAGGAATGGCCAACGGTCATGTGCTGGCTATTCTCCTCGGCCTGGTGATAGGGTCGGTATCCTGGGCCGGAAGCATGATTGCCTTTGGCAAGCTTGACGGATGGATAGGCGATCTGAGAGTCAAGGCTATGAAATATGTCAATGTGACAATCCTGGTGGTTATCATCGCCTTTATTGTTTACATCATGACACGTGATGTTCAGGCATCCTCGGAGCTGACGCCGCTGATCCTAATCCTCTTTGCTGTCTCTGTAGCATACGGCGTGCTGTTCGTCATGCCTATCGGCGGCGCTGACATGCCGGTGGTGATATCGCTTCTTAACAGCTTTACCGGCGTGGCTGCAGCTATGGGAGGATTCCTCTACAACAACCAGGCGATGCTTACCGGCGGGATTTTGGTCGGATCGGCAGGAACCATACTGACAATACTGATGTGCCGCGCCATGAACCGTTCACTGCTCAATGTCATCGTGGGTGTCTTCGGCGGGGGAGGAGCAGCTGCCAATGCAGAGGGCGGCACCGTAAAGGAGATAACGGTTTCAGATGCCGCCGTGCTGCTGAGCTACTCCAAAAAGGTGGTGGTGGTGCCGGGATACGGACTGGCAGTGGCACAGGCACAGCACATATGCCATGAACTCGACAAGCTTCTTGATGAGAAAGGTGTTGAGGTGAAGTATGCCATTCACCCTGTGGCAGGACGCATGCCCGGCCATATGAATGTGCTGATGGCCGAGGCTGATGTGCCCTATGAGCAGCTGGTGGAGAGCGATGAGATCAATCCGGACCTCCCCAATACAGATGTGATTGTGGTTATTGGTGCCAATGACGTTGTCAACCCTGCAGCCGAGGATGATCCCTCGAGCCCGATTTACGGAATGCCCATCGTAAGGGCACGTGATGCCAGGAACATCATCGTCATGAAACGGGGGATGGGCAAGGGCTATGCTGCCATTGAGAATATGCTCTTCTACAACGACAAGACCCGCATGCTGTTCGGCGACGCCAAGAGTACCCTCCAGGCACTGGTCACGGAGGTTAAGGCCCTGTAGGACAGTTCACAGTCAGCAGTCTACAGTCAGCAGTCTTCAGCTAATCAATTAGTTACATTCTGCTGACTGCAGGCTGAAGACTGAAGACTGAAGGTTTGTTCTTACAGCCGACTGCCGACTGCTGATTGAAGACTTGTTTTTACAGCCGACTGCCGACTGAAGACTGATCATCTCGCCAGTTCCATAATGACGTCCGAAATGTGCCCCCAGTATTTCCTGTGGAACTTAAGACTCTTTTTGTCCATCATTGAGTGAAGGGTTGCCGGCTCGTCTTCCGGAGCAAATTTAACCTTTGCACGGTCTTCATACAGGGCTGAAACTTCGGGATGGAACTGTACCGAGAAGACATTCGGATACCTGACATGTGCTATCCCTTCAACTACCTTTCCATCCATGGAACGGGCTGTCACATCGAAACAGAGGGCTACATTCCGTACCGACTGATGGTGACTGCTGTAAACCAGAGGCTGCATCATTTTTGATACCCGGACAGTTTTGCCGAAGAATTCGTGGTCAGTGAACCTTATGGGATGAATGCTGCTGCTCATATAGCCGGGCCCTTCCTTAACACGCTGCCAGTTATTGCGGTGCTGGTTGGGCCGGTCTATCAGTACATGTGTCTCCGGCCTGTAGCTATCATATATCTGTGCCGGGATATCCTGGAAGAGAGTGCCGCCGGCAGCTACATTCATGGTCTGCATTCCGAGACAGAAGCCCGTAACCAGATAATCGGGCTTTTCAGCGAGCAACGGAGTGAAGGTTGTGTTCCTGGTGCCTCCCATGAGATGAAACAGGAAAGTGACCTCAAAAAAATGTCTTCCGGGGTCATCGGTCTCGGAATACCAGTTCTCCTCACCGTAGACTGACGGCGGAATGTCCTCACCCCCGAAGAAGATAACACCGAGTGAGTTTTCAAAGATCAGCCTGAAATCATCACTGCAGGGGTTGTTCCTGTAAATGAGATCCTCGGTCAGCGGTCCTTTGACCTCATGAAGGTGGTACTCCTTCATCCCGGCAGAATCGATATACTTTGCCGACCTGGAGAAATCATACTTCTGACTTGAGTGATAGACGCCAACAAAACCAATCCTGTCAGTGTCAATATCCAGCAATCCCTTATTCACCAGGAAATTAACTACTTCGATATTCCATACGGTAGGATTGACCAGGATGACATAATCTTTCTCCCTGCTGAACCCTTCGCGGAAAAAGTCCTGTGCTGAGAGCTGGATTACCAGGGAGAAGATCGCCAGGCAGAAGAACACTTTTTTCATGTTGCGCGCATTTATTTTTGTAAAGTTAAATCTTATTGCGTTACAATACATTCATTCATTTCAAGGTATTCAGTTT
>CALMRD010000129.1 GCA_937871625.1 uncultured Bacteroidales bacterium
CCCGGTGAGTCTCCCGGGCAGCGCACGGAGGTGAGGGGCAGTTACATAAGCTACTCGGGCACCGTCATCGACGATGCCCCGCAGAAGGAGCTGGCATTGAAGTTTTTTGCCTTCATGCTCAGCGACGAGGGAGCTTCCATCTTCCGGGCGGCAGGACAGGAGCCGCTGCGTCCCGCCGTAGCTGACGATCCTGAGGCTGTGCCGGCCCCGCTGCAAAAGTATCTCTCCCTCTCCTCAGAATGAACCTTCAGCCATGAAAGGTCATACGCTCTTCAACTGGATATTCACCATACTGGCCGCGATGGTGCTGCTCTTCATCATCGCGCCGCTGGCAGGCATGTTCTTCGACTCATCATTCAGTGAGGTGCGGACCACGGCTGCCGACCCCGCCGTCCGCCGGAGCGTCTGGTTTACCCTTGCCATAGCCTTTGCATCCACACTTTTCTTTGCCGTCGGTGCCGTGCCACTGGCATGGATCATGGCCAGGAAGAAGTTTCCCCTCAAGAGCGTGATACAGGGTGTCATTGACCTGCCCGTGGTGCTGCCTCATACCGCTGCCGGCATAGCACTGCTGGGCTTCATATCGCGTGAGGGAGTGCTGGGAGGAGCAGCACAGAAAGCCGGCATACTGCTGGTGAACAACGGTGCCGGCATAGCCCTCGCCATGGCTTTCGTCAGCCTCCCCTTCCTCATCAACGCCGCCCGCGACGGCTTTGCGGCCGTGCCTGAGCGTACGGAGAAGGCAGCCCTGACGCTGGGCGCCAGCCAGACACGCATATTCTTCACCGTCTCGCTGCCGCAGGCATGGCGATCTGTGGTGTCAGGCTTCATCATGATGTTCGCCAGGGGTATGAGCGAGTTCGGTGCCGTGGTCATCATAGCCTACCATCCCATGATAGCGCCGGTGCTGATCTATGACCGGTTCAACACCTACGGCATCAGCGCGGCACGGCCGGCATCAATAATATTCATCCTTGTGGCCCTCCTCTTCTTTGTGCTCTTCAGGGTGCTGGCAACGGAGAGGCGCGTCTTGTTCAAAAGGGAGGACGATGCTTCGGACTGAGAAACTGAGCAAACGGATTGACGCCTTCTCACTGAAGGATATCTCCATAGAGGTGGGGAAGGGTGACTATTATGTTCTGCTCGGTCGCTCCGGGGCAGGGAAGACACAGTTGCTGGAGCTGATATGCGGACTGATGAATCCCGACAGGGGAAGGATATACCTCGAAGGTGAGGATATCACCTACAAGAGGGTGCAGGATAGGGGTATTGGCATGGTCTTCCAGGATCTGAGCCTCTTTCCCCACTACTCGGTAAAGGATAACATCATGTATCCTCTCAGGGTGAGGAAGATGAATCTGAAGGAGAGGGTAGACAGGGTGCAGCATGTCGCTGCCGGGATGAACATCACAGACCTGCTGCTGCGCCGGCCCGGCACCCTCTCGGGAGGCGAGAAGCAGAGGGTGGCACTGGCCCGCACGCTGGTGACAGACCCCAAGATATTGCTCCTCGATGAGCCGATGGCCTCTGTCGATGCCAGCCTCAAGGACAACATCAGAAGATTGCTGCGACGCCTGAACCGGAACGGGCAGACCATCATCCACGTCACGCACGACTTCGGTGAGGCGATCAGCCTCGCAAGCAGGGTGGGAGTGATACATAACGGCAGGATAATACAGGAGGGGACACCGCTGGATGTCTTCAACCACCCGGTGAACAGGTTTGTGGCACGCTATGCGGGGATAAAGAACTTCTTCAGGGTCACCTTCATCACCTCGTACAAGAGTGCCTCGGCTATATCCGAAAAGAGGACAAGGTTCAGACTGCCGCGCGGTGAGTATCCGTCGTCAGGACTGCTCATCATTGGCAGCAGCGAGGTGTTGCTCTCACGGCAGGGAGCCTCCGGCTTCGGGATAAACAACATACGCGGCGTCATCGATGATATCGTGCCTTCACCCACAGGCTTCGAGATCACCGTCAACGCCGGGGATTACTTCTATGCTGACATCACTCACCGCGAGATGGAGGAGAGCCGCTTCGTCACCGGGGAGAAGGTATATGTATCATTTCGCCCTGAATCACTGAGGATAGTGGGCAACGGCGAGGACACCAAAGAATATTAACCAGTCATGATAACGTTTGAGGAAGCTTACAACACAGTAATGGCACATGTTTTCCGCACCGGCACGGAGCAGGTGAAGGTGGGCGATGCCGTCGGCCGCGCCCTGGCAGCGCCGGTGAAGAGCGACATGGACATGCCGCCGTGGAACAAGAGTGCCGTTGACGGTTATGCCTGCAGGCATGAGGATCTCGGCAGTGAGATGAGGGTCCTGGAGACAATAGCCGCGGGGGTCATGCCCCTGAAAGAGGTTACCCCCGGCACCTGCTCGCGGATAATGACAGGCGCTGCCGTACCTGCAGGTGCCGACTATGTCTTTATGCTCGAGGATACCGAAGAGAGGGAGGGAGGCACGGTGCGCTTTACGGGCCGGGCCGGCAACACCAACATAGCAAAGGCAGCGGAGGATCTCAGAAAGGGACAGACAGCTCTCAGGGAGGGACAGTATGTAAGAGCACAGCACGCAGCCGTGCTGGCTGTCGTCGGTGCCACAGAGGTGACCGTGAGCTGCAGACCCACAGTGGGTATCATCAGCACCGGCGATGAGCTGGTGGAGCCTGACCGGATGCCGGAAGGAGCACAGATACGCAACAGCAATGCCAGCCAGCTGATGGCACAGGTGAGCAGGGCAGGGGCTATTGCAAAGTACTACGGTATTGCCCGCGACGAGGAGGCAGCCATAGAAAAGCTCATGAGCATTGCACTGAGGGAGAACGATGTGGTGCTTATCTCCGGCGGCGTCTCCTTCGGCGACTTCGACCTGGTGCCCGGGGTGATGCGCAAGCTTGGGCTGTCGGTCCATTTTGACCAGGTGGCCATGCAACCCGGAAAACCCCTTACCTTCTGCACCGGAGAGAGTAAGGCGGTGTTCGGGCTTCCCGGCAACCCCGTATCCGTCTTCGTGCAGTTCGAGGTGATGGTGAGACCGTACCTCGACAGGATGGTTGGAGTGACAGCCGAGACACCTCACATCCTGATGCCGCTGGCAGCAGACTACTCGCGCAAGAGGGCCGAAAGGCTGGCATGGATACCCTTCATCGTCACGCCCTCGGGTGAGGCCATGCCGGTGGAGTATCACGGGTCAGGACATATATCGGCGCTGCCGGAGGCGTGGGGACTGATCACCATACCGCGCGGTCAGAGCTGGATACAGAAAGGAGAGATGGTAAGTGTTAGACAGATTTGACAGAACGATAAACTACCTGCGCATCTCGGTCACCGACCGATGCAACCTGCGCTGCCGCTACTGCATGCCGGTGGAGGGGGTGAAGCTCATCAGGCACGAGGATATCCTCACCTATGATGAGATCACTGAATTCACAAGGGTGGCGGTGGCCTCCGGTATCAATAAGGTGAGGATCACCGGCGGCGAGCCGCTGGTGAGAAAGGGAGTGACAAACCTGATCGCAATGCTCTCTGCCATTGAGGGTATTTCCGATCTCTCCATGTCAACAAATGGGATCCTGCTGGCAGATTATGCCGACGGGCTGGCGGAGGCAGGACTGATGAGAGTGAACATCAGCCTCGACACCCTGGATGCGGAGAAATACAGGGATGCCACCCGCGGCGGAGATATCAACGATGTTTTCAGGGGCATAGAGGCAGCACAGAGGGCAGGACTGAGGCCGGTGAAGATCAACTGTGTCATCAAGAGCACTCCCGGTGAGGAGGATGCCCGTGCTGTCGCCGGCTTCTGCATGGAACAGGGGCTGGAGGTACGTTTTATCAGGCAGATGGACCTGGCCGTGGGTACCTTCTCCGTCGTCCACGGCGGCACCGGCGGACACTGCGCCGGTTGCAACAGGCTGAGGCTTACTCCCGAGGGGCTCCTGAAACCCTGCCTCTTCAGCGACATAGGCTACAGCCTCCGTGAGATGGGGGCAGAGGAGGCGATCAGGATGGCATTGCTTTACAAACCGGAAAAAGGAACAGTGAACCACCTTAACGGATTTTACAATATAGGAGGATGAACTATGGGAGAACTGACACACACTGACGATAGCGGCAGGGCGCATATGGTTGATACCGGGGGCAAACCGGTGCAGCACCGCACTGCAGTTGCATCGGGAAGGATAAACATGCAGCCGGAGACACTGCGGCTGGTGACTGAGAACATGATGAAGAAGGGCGATGTCATCACCGTGGCCGAGATAGCAGGCATACAGGCCGCCAAGCAGTGCGGCACGCTGGTGCCGCTATGCCATAACATCCCGCTTGACCAGGTGAAGGTCACACTTGAGGCTGATGAGCAGGGCATCGCCGCCGTGAGCACCGTACGCTGCACCGGCAGGACCGGGGTGGAGATGGAGGCACTGACGGCGGTGAGCGTCGCGCTGCTGACAGTCTATGATATGTGCAAGGCTGTCGACAAGACGATGACCATTACAGATATCCGACTTGATAAAAAAGAGAAGCATGACATTACCTGAAAAATTCAAGGTTCATGTGATCACCCTGAGCGACAGGGCTCACGCAGGCAGCTACCGCGATCTCAGCGGTCCGGCTGTGGTCAAGTATGTTAAGTATGCCCTCACCGCCGCGGGATGGAAGCACGAGATCAAAACCACGGTCATCCCCGACGACGAGGTGGCGCTGCGCGCTGCACTCACAGCGGCACCGCAGACGGACCTCATCATTACCACCGGTGGCACCGGCATCGGTCCGCGCGATATCACACCCGACGTAGTCAGGCCATTACTCACCAAAGAGCTGCCGGGAATAATGGAACAGATAAGGGTAAAATACGGCACTAAAAACCCGAAGGCACTGCTGAGCAGGGCAGTGGCCGGCACCATAGGCACCACGCTTGTCTATACCCTGCCCGGGTCAGTGAAGGCGGTGCATGAGTATATGGCGGAAATTGTCAAGACCCTCGAGCATACGGTATATATGGTTTACGGGGTGGATGTCCATTGACAGTCGGCAGTCGGCAGTCGGCAGTCGGCAGTCATGTAAATCACTCATCTACTGCAGACTGAGGGCTGAAGACTGAAGACTGAAGACTGAAACCTCCCCTACAGGCTGGCTGCTCGCTGGAATGACCCACCGGGTCATTCATTCATCCACGCTCGCCCCTCTACTGCCCAGAACGTGTATTAGCCAGAATGATTCCCGTCAGCCGGTCATACCTTTTGGTCGGGTCACGGAAGTAGGTGAGGATCAGGTAGTCGTTCTCCGTCTCCCAGTGACTGCCCTCAAAGGCAAAGTTCTCCGGTTTGTCTGACCCTGAGGGGATGAAGAGATATTCATAGTTGTACCACCCCTGCTTCAGCAGCAGCGAGGCTTCATAGGATCCCCGTGAAGCGTTCCATCGCATCATGTTCTCCGGCCCGTATCTCCAGCCGGTGAAGGCACCGGCGACATATACCGAGCCTCCCGGCAGCTCACGGTGGGCAGGCAGGGTGAAGTATACCTGTACATAATCGGCATCCCTGTCCGGCTCGTCACTCTCCTCCATTGCCACCCAGTACTTGCCGTTGAAGTCCTCATTGTAGAAATATTGCCTGAACTCCCGGTCGTCAGAGGGAATGAGGTAAGCGTGATAGAGGCCGTTGACATACTCTGTTGCCCGCACGTTCTGCCGGGTCTGCCTGATGGTCTTTATATCGAAGTACCTGAACTCATTTCCCCCCGGCATCAGCGTCTTATCGGAGAGGGTGTTGAACTCCACCCTGCCGCTGCCGACGAAATCGGGCGTGAGGCTGCTGCGGGCCCTGTCCCACCTGCCGTTCTGCATCACGGTGACGGTGACCTGCCTGTAGGGGTCAGTAACAGGCAGCGCTCCCAGGGAGACGGTGATCTCAGCCTGCTGATGCGTCTCCGTGGTGCCGGGCTTCATCGGCCTCCGGAAGGTGACAGCCGTTGAGGTGCTGCCCTCACTCACAAAGAAGCGCCTGGTGAGCAGGGGAGCATCGGGCTCCCCGTATGCCCATACCGTAATGAGATAGTTGCCTGAGACCAGGAACCTGATGTCATCATTGGGGAGGCTCAGGGAGTAGTGAGTGTAGTTGACCTTCGTATTGAAAGAGGGGAGATAATCAGTAATCTGGTTCTCCTCAAAACCTTCAAGAAAGTCGCTGGTGAAAAGGTCACTGCTGTTCCAGTCGCGGTCACAGTGGGTGATGCGGTACCAGAGCGTGCCCCCGTCACCGTCAATAACGTCAAAATGAAGTATCATCTCCTCACCGGCCCCGGGCTGAATGAACGGGTAGGCAAGTCTCCATCCCTCCTTCTCAAACCAGATGCTCTTCACATTCGGAGCACAATGCTCGCCGGAAGAAAAATCCTGCGAAAAGGAAGAAAAGGTTCCTGTAAGAAGACAGGCTATTGAGAAACTTAATATTTTTATGGTGGTGAATTTTCCGGTCATAACTAACAATTCAGGCCTAAAGTACAAATATCCTGCCGCACCGCAATGCGGCCTTCAATATTATGCTCTTTTGTGATTTTTATTATCTCTGCCTGTGAAATATTTAACATTGTATTATTATTGTAGTCTCTTTCGAACCAAGTTCTAGATCTCTATATGTCAACAGTCATCAGATTACGTAAAGGACTGAATATCAAGCTTGCAGGCCAGGCTGAGAAGATTCTTCTTCCGGAGACAGCCGTTGACCGTTTTGGTGTCAGGTTTGCCGATTTCCCCGGTCTGACAGCCAGGCTTGAAGTCAGGGAGGGTGACAGGGTCATGGCGGGCACCGCCCTCTTTCATGACAAGTCTTACCCTGAAATAAAGTATGTCTCACCTGTCAGCGGGGTGGTCAGGGAGATCATCCGTGGTGAAAAGCGGGTGCTTACCGAGGTTGTCATTGACCGTGACGGCAATGACAGGGTTGATTTCGGCGTTGCCGATCCTCTGAAGCTTACCCGTGAGGAGGTGACGGAGAGGCTTCTCACCTCGGGCATGTGGCCCGTATTGCGGCAGAGGCCCTATCACATCGTAGCCCGTCCCGGCACTGTCCCCAGGGCTGTTTTCATCTCCGCCTTTGACACGGCGCCGCTGGCTCCGGATCTTGATTTTGTAATGTCCAATGTGCATGGCAACCATCTTCAGACCGGCATCAATGTACTCTCGCGCCTTACCGACGGGAAGACACACATCTCGCAGGAGGCTGGCGGATCCAGGGTGGCTGAGGTGAAGAACCTCACCGGCGTGGAGTTTCACCAGTTTTCGGGGCCTCATCCGGCCGGCAATGTCGGCGTGCAGATACATAATATTGAGCCGGTATCCAAGGGCGAGGTGGTCTGGACCGTTGACATACAGGATGTGGTGGCCCTGGGCCGCCTCTTCAA
>CALMRD010000130.1 GCA_937871625.1 uncultured Bacteroidales bacterium
AGAAGTTTTCTGCAGGGTGATAACAGGCAACGGATTCATTCCCGGCCTCGACCGGTATACCTTAACAGCGACAGCCTTCTCATCCGTAACCTGCCCCCAGCTTACCACTATCCCTTCTTCTGTGTTGACAGCTCTCAGGATTGCCGGGGCAATAACGGTTGATGCTTCGGGAATAAATGACACAGAAACACTTTGTGGACTTTCATTACCGTAGAAATCGATGGCCGTAACAGTGTACCGATATGCCTTCCCTGCCACCAGGGTGGTATCATAATAGAAATTCAGGTCGTTTTTCAGAGTATCACCCGGTAACAGGTCATAACGGCCGTCCGGATCCTCTTTTCTGAAAACCTTGTAACCCAGCAGGACCGGTTCCGTCGGGCGCATATCGTCCCATATCAGCAATATCCCTTTGTCTCTCACGGTGATGCGCAGGTTCATCGGGCTGCTGACGGCTGCCTTCTTGCCCGGGCTGGCGCTGACAGTTTCAGAGAAATCGCTTAGCTGGTCAACATCGTTCACCGTCCTGACAGCATAGCGGTACACCTCATTGCCCTGCAGGTATCTTGCCGTATCGGCAAAACTGTATATCTCCGCACCGGCCGGTATCAATCCGGAGACCTGCTCGAATTCAGCAGTCTCATAGATATAGCGGTAAACATAAAATCCCCTGGCATAAGGTTCATTATAGCTCCAGTATACCTTGACACCTCCGTTGATGCTCTCCGCGCCTGTCTCAGCCGGGGGAAGGGGCTTCTCACCGCTGTTTCTGAACATGGCAGACACCTTTGCCGAGGGTGGACTGTTGCCGTTCGGTCCGCCGGTAATGAGATAATACCAGAAGTTTTCATTGGCAACCGGCACTATATCCGTAAAGGAGGTGTCCTTCGGAGAGAGCCGGGCAATTCTAATATAACCGTCGTCATACGACTTGCTCCTGTACAGTTCAATACTGCGGAGGTATTCTGTCTCACTGAATTTCCAGGAAAGCTCCAACCGGTGATCCTTCTCCCCGCCCCTGGCATTGAAATAATCCGGCACCGGGTAGCTGATACTGCCCACGGTCCCTGCACTTACCACCTCTGATTCCGGTCCGCTGTTTCCGTAGATATCCAGGGTCATGATATAATATTCGTACAAGGACGGAGTATGTATAGCTGTGTCGGCAGCAATAAGATAGATCGTATCCTGCGAAATATTGAAGCCACGCGCAATATCCATTCTCCGGTATTCTCCCTGACCGAAAATCCTCCTGAATACCAGGAATGAGTTGAGGCTGCTCTCTCCCGCGATATACCACCGCACCACTACCTGTGAAGCGAACTCCTGCTTGCTGCTGAACAGCGGCCTGGGGATATCTGTTTCAGCAGGAAAGTTTACCCTGTTGCTTGTTTTCTCCCACTGGCGGTCCCTGCCGGCTATCTTTGCCACCCTGTAGCGGTATGTCTTACCTTCAGACACATCAGGGTCAAAGAACGCAGTCCCCAGAAGAAGGTGCATCAGGGGGAAGTTTGAAATGTATATTGAATCGGTGGTTCTGCTCCTGGCGGCATAATCGCGCAGTAATGACAACTCACTGTCAGCAGGTTTGTCGAGGTTGCCGAACAGCGGATAGTACTTCTCTGCCGCGGCTTTCATTGTTCCCGGATCTCTCCGGTAGGCTGTTGTCCCCAGTGGGACGAAATCACCGTTCCCCTCACTCTTCAGCACCTGGTATTCAAATCCTGAAGGGATCTCATTTCCAAGATATATCCACATCCCCTTCCCGGTGGCGACTGCAGTTGGCTCGTTCTCCTGGGCATGCGAATTACCGGACAGCGTGAACATCACAGTGATGATGATCAGGAGCTTGATATAAGGTTTCTTGTACATAGTGTTCCTTTTACAGATTGTTAATCATCAGTTACCTGTCAGGTTAGCCTGGCCGCTGCAGTTGCCGAAGCTGAAATCGAGGCTTGTGTTGCCCTTCGAATCGAAGAGGAGGTCGAGCTTTACGCTCTTGCTTACTCCCCCTCCTATGCAGCCGGTACAGCAGATGCCATCCCAGCAGGGTGTCGGGAAGCATTGGCTTGCTGACCCGCCGATGGTGAAGCTGCCGCAACCTGCCGCCGTAAATGCTCCCGTACTGGTCTGATAGGTTCCTGTCGCGCCAAGCTCTGCCCTGGCTTCAGCACTGAGCTTGGTGCAGGTTATGGAGGAGGCCTTGAACCAGGCATGTACAAATGCCATTGCTCCTATTCCATATTCGTTCCCGCTGCCGTCAAAGCCCATCCAGAGGCGTCCGTCGAGCCCCGCGGTCAGCCCGAGGCTGGCACTCATCACGCCCAGGTTAATTTCAAAATCAGGAATGTTTATTATCGGCACATCCTTCCGCCCGGTGAAGAAGAACCCGGAGATACCTGTTCTGAATGCAGAAGGGACTCTCTTGTCATAGGCGAACTGCATCAGCTTGCTCACAACATCAGGGGCCATTGCCCGGTAGTCACCGATAAGCATGCCCGCGGCCATGTTTCCAAATCCCGGGGCAGTCAGCTGACCACCGATAAGAAAATACCAACCACTGGCATCGACAACGAAATTGGCAGGACCGTTGATACGGACGGCGCCAAGATGCTTGTCTATTTCCATGTGTCCGGTCAGGCGTGCATTCTGAATGTCATAGGTCAGGTTCATGCCTCCGAAGTCGCCTGAGATGTTCTTTACTCCCAGGCTCTCATTATCTGCAGTAATGCTGCCGTGAACCGTAAAGGTCTTTGTCAGGTTCGACTGCATGCCGTTAAATCCGGTCATCTTACCACTGAAGGTGAATTTTGACCAGTCGTTGATATTGGGTTGCACCTCCATCCGTCCCTCGATATCCGACAGTGAGGTGGCACCGGTCCCCAGGGGCATCTTCTGTCCTTTGGGATCCACCTCAAGCCATGCCCCGCCTGTCGTACGGTGCAGCTTTCCCTTCAGGTTGATCCCCTCCTTGTCTTTTATAAAGCCTGAAGCAGTATACCCTGAAGCATCCAGGTTCTGGTCGCCCTGGGCGATGCCCGACACGAATCTCACGCCGCCGGGCCCTTCAAAGCTGACATTGAATGGATATAGCCGGAACAGTACCTCCGAAGCAGGTTTTGAGAACCGAATCACACCGGTGCCTGATTCAATGCGCGGGATATCCAGGTCGATGTTGCAGGCCATCTCGAAATACCTGTCCCCGCCGGAGAAGGAGATCGGCCTCACCCTGAGAATCTTGTGGAAGATCAGCTCCTGCTGCAGGCCTCCCATGTTGATCTTTTGTTCGCCGTTGCTCAGCAGCGAGAAAGCCTGAAACTTCAGCGCAGCACCTGCCTCCATGCCGGGCAGGCCGGTGATAGAAACACCCGGAGCTCCCTCTGTACCCACGATCCTGAGCTCCCAGTGCCCCTTGAGATCGGAGCCGGTGCTCGGATTATACCCGAATGAATTGTTCTGTGTTAGAATATTGAGCGGAGTCACCCCGGAGAAGGTCAGATCCGACATCTCAAACGAACCGACGTTAAATTTGTCAGGGGTGATCAGGACACTCTTTACCGGAACGTCAACAAGCCCTGTTTTGATGGTCCCCTGGGGAATCAGAACACCTTTCAGATTCTGATTCAGCGACCAGCCAGTACTCTGGAAGTCCCACTTCTCAAGCTTGAACGACAGCGGCTTTGTGCCGGTCACCGTCTCTATCATTGATGGCCGCAGTACCAGGTCGCCAAGTGTGATGCTGAGCTTGGAGGGAACCATCCCGGTGATCTCGTTGGTGCTTATCACAGTGGTCAGACCTATCCTGTCACCTTCAAGCCATGATGTCTTCCTGTCAGCCTTTGCGGTGAAATCGAGAAGCTTAAACTGTATATCTGTACCCCCTGCTCCGGCAATACCCCATTTTTTTACCGGGTAATCGGCCGCTGTCAGGGAAACGACTGATAGCTGGGTGCTGCCGGGCTGACTGGTCAGGTAGATGGGAATGTTATCCTGGAACGTAATGTAATTACCGGAATACTGGAATGATGTTTTCATTATTCCGGCCTTACCCATTATCCGTCCCTTGCTGTTCTCGGAACTTACCTTCAGCACTGCACCCGTTGCCGGGGTTTGCAACACTCCGAATGCCCCGTTCAGCAGCAGCTGCAGATCCTTGACATCGGTATTAAATTCAGTTGCGGCCGGAACGCCCAGAGCCACACCTGAGGTGCTGGTGCCACTCTTCTTTATTTTCAGTTTGGTGAACGGAATAGTCTGGCTCTCCTCTGACAGCTTGAAGTTAGGATTGGACGGCAGGTTGATCAGGGCACCGCTGACAAGATAAGTGCCGTCAGCCTGCTTCTCCTTCTTCTTTATATCTGCCTCGAAGCCGAAAATGTTTTCGATGGCAATCTCCTTATCGTATACAAGGTCAAAATTAAGTACGTTCTGATCCTGCAGCATGATCTGCTTCGACTTGCTTATTACGTTGGGGACGGAATTTGATTTCGATGCCCACACCGTTATCAGTGCAGGCTGTTTCGGCACCCTGGTCAGGGTGTAGTTCCCGCTCTTATTCGTTTTGGTCTCCATACGGTTGCCGTTACCCATCTCAATGTAGACAGTGGCACCTTCAAGAGGTCCCGTCATCTGATCATTACCGATGGATACCTTGCCCGTAATCCTGGTGGCCTTTTTAAGCAGTGCTGCCGGGTATACAACCTCAGTTTTGGTGTCCTTGACGTCGTTGATTGTATAGGTGGCACTCTCCAGGTCAGAATCCTCCGGAGGTGTGATATCGAAGGTGAACGAGGAGCCATTGTTATCAAATTCAAAGACGACTGTACCCCGGGGATCGGTTATCTGAGTTATCTCAGCACCCGGTATTTTAAGTGTCACCTCTGCATTGGGGACAGCCTTCAGGTTCGATGCCATAAACAGATTTCCGGAGGGTTTCTCGGCCACCATGAACCGCACCCTCTTTTTCATCTTGTAGACGATATACTGCTTCTGCTCCTGACCCGTTGAAGTCGTGGTGGCTTTTGGCACATCCACGGTGTATGTCTCCGTTGAGTAGCCCAGATTCTTTGGTATGATCGTCAATGTGCGCTGCTTGCC
>CALMRD010000131.1 GCA_937871625.1 uncultured Bacteroidales bacterium
GGCGATTTCAACATTATTCAGATCCGAAAACGGGAAGTGGGTATTGCCTTTGATCCCTATCTCCGGGAGATGCACAACCGTGACATCACCACCATGGCGGTTCACCGCATCGCACCATAACCTCGCCATCTTCAGTCGCACCCGCCAACCGTCCTGCCCTGGATTAGGGCTGGGTTCTTCAGGTATAAAGTCGCCATAATAGATTATAATGGGGATTTCTGTGAGCTTCATAAACTCTGCCATGGTCACTGCCTGTGCTGCAAGTGTTCCGCCAGAGCCTGGCAGGGGCGCTGGCACCTCTCCCTCAGGGAACAGGAAACCACTTCCCGGTTCATAGGAAACTATGGCTTTTACATTGGGGTTCATTATTGCCGTGAGCCAGCCCATCCCGCCGGAATGCGAGTGAGTTACCAGGACTGCCGGGCCAATTTTTTCAAAGAGGGCCGATACGGCTTCCGCATTGACATTTACATCAATTGGACCGATGCTGGGCGTCATGGCACGGAAATACTGGTTGAGCGTACTGCTGTCCCGTGCAAACTGGACCCCCTCGAAATAATCGGGCCATATTCCTATCCTGAAAGTGCCGAACCATTGCTTCTCGTCTGGCACCGGCAGAACAGTTGCGGCTACTGTGCTGCGTCCCGCATCACCCCTGCGTGGCTGGTCGATCAGGTAAACCGAAAACTGCCTTCTCAGGAATATATTCTGGTATCCTTCGCGGCCGTCAGGGGTGGTTTCCCACGTCCTGGAGAACTGGCCGAACCCGTGCCACATCACCAGTGGGTACCTTCGGGCATTAACCGGAACCTGGTAGAAAACATATGCATGGTCTCCATGGAAGGTTTCCCCTTCCTGGGTCGGGCTGTAGGGATTGAAGGTCCCGGGACTGGTTATCACTGTACCTCCCACTGCAAAGCTTCCCTGTTCCTCAATCTGAATTGCTTCTTGCTTTCCTCCTTCCCGGGAACAGGCCGGCACAACAAGAAAAGATGATATGATTATCAGGAGGAGATTTCTGGCTCCGCTCTTTTGTATCCGGTAAAGTGAAAGGAAAGGTTCTGGCTTATCCATATGATATACTTTTATTCAGGGAACAAATAACCTGCACAAGGAGTGCGTAAAATTTCACAATGCAAATTTCCGACTAAAACCCGGATCCGATTGTATACATATTACTGCATCTTGTACCTGAATTACGGATAATGCAAATATGTGATTACCATATTGATAAAAAGCAATAGCTTTGAATTGAAAAAGGCAGGAGAGCTATGGACGATATAATCAGACTTGACAGTATTGCTCAGTACAATTCCCTCAGGGGAATAGAGACACTTCATCCCCTGGTAAGTGTTTTTGATTTCGCCGAAATGCGGCTCATTCCGGAAGGAAGGGCAACCTACGGCTTTTACTGCGTCTTCTTAAAGGAGGCTATCTGCGGTGACCTGAAATACGGATGTAATTATTACGATTACCAGGAGGGAACCCTGGTATTTATTGCTCCCGGTCAGGTGGTTGGAATTGGCAGCAAACCTGGAAAGCCGATGCCGCAGGGGAGAGGCCTGATTTTTCATCCTGATATTATCCGCGGCACATCTCTGGGGCGAAACATTAAGAACTATACCTTCTTTTCCTACGAAGCAAATGAAGCCCTCCATCTTTCTGAGAAAGAACGACAGGTGATACTGGATTGCTTTGATAATATCGACCATGAACTTCATCTTTCAGTCGACAAGCACAGTAAAGCCCTTATTTCAAACAATATCGAGTTGTTACTCAACTATTGCCTCCGTTTCTATGATCGCCAGTTTATTACCCGCAGCCAGGTCAATAAGGGTATCCTGGAAAAATTTGAACGGTTGCTTGACGACTATTTCCAATCCGGGATGCCCCGGACTCACGGGTTACCAACGGTAAAGTACTGCGCTGAAAACATTCATCTCTCTGCAAACTATCTGGGTGATCTGATAAAGAAGGATACCGGAAAATCGGCACAGGAGCACATCCAGCTGAAGCTTATAGATATCGCCAAGGAAAGGATCTTTGACAGGAGCAAGTCGGTCAGTGAGATAGCCTATGAACTTGGTTTCAAGCATCCGCAGCATTTCAGCCGCATGTTCAGGAACGAGACGGGTTATGCTCCCAATCAGTACAGGTCAATGAATTAACTTCTATTTCAGCGTCACATCCAGGTAGACCGAGTGCCGGCCGTAGGTGTCAAAGAAGGGCT
>CALMRD010000132.1 GCA_937871625.1 uncultured Bacteroidales bacterium
TAACCCTGAACCGAAAGACACTGGCCGACCTGGCCATGAACCATCCTGAAGCCTTCAAGGCGATTGTGGATAAAGTCAAGGAATAAAAAAAGCGGGGTGACCCGCTTTTTTATTACCGTTTGGCTCCTTTGAAGAACCTTTTGAACCTTATCTTTTTGAATCCCTGGGCCTCCTTGTCAATGGAGAGCCATACTATCACCGGGCGTCCTACTATATGGTCTTCCGGGACGAATCCCCAGAAACGTGAGTCGGCCGAGTCATGCCTGTTGTCGCCCATCATCCAGTAGTAATCCATCTTAAAGGTATAGCTGTCAGCGGGTGAGCCATTGATATAGATTACGGTGTCGCGTATCTCCAGGTCGTTTTCCTCATATATGTCAATTACAGAGGTATAGAGGCTGATGTTGGTCATGTCAAGCTTCACGGTAGTTCCCTTCTTCGGTATCCAGAGCGGACCGAAGTTATCCTCGTTCCATCGGTACTGCGGGTCATGCGGGAAAATATAGGGGGCGTACTCCCCTGCCCTTCTGTAGTCGGCTTCTATACCGGTGACATTGGCAAAACCAGATATCAGTTCCGCGTTTTTTGTGGTCAGGGGCAGCCTGTACACTGTGCCTGAAAGCATCATCGACTGGTCTGACCGGGAGATATCCATTCGCTCAAAAGCCCTGGGATTGATGCGGGTGCCGTTGGTGCGGACGTAGTAGGAGGTCTGCTGTGTCTCATGTTCTTTGGCTGAGGCACCGTTTACAAAGAGCTGACCTCCCTTTATGAGTATGGTATCGCCGGGTATGCCCACGCAGCGCTTGACGTAATTGTCGCGGCGGTCAACAGGGCGGTAGATGACAGTATATTCATTCCATATAAGCTGCCTGGCAATTGCATTATACTGTTCCTTCTCCTTGAGCGGTCTGTTTGCCCTGATATCATCAGCGGTGAGCATCTCGGCCCTCTCCCTGACCAGTTCATAGTAGCTTACGGCCTGGTTCTCAAGACAGACAGTATCACCTGCGGGAAAGTTGAATACGACGATGTCATAGTTTTTAACATGGCCGAATCCCTTTAGTCGCTTGTAATCCCAGTGCACAAGGTTGGACCAGGACTTACCCTTGCCGCCTGTGAGAGGCAGTGTATGCTGTGTGAACGGAAAGGCTATGGGTGTATTGGGCAGGCGCGGACCGTAGGCCACCTTGCTGACAGCCAGATGGTCACCCACAAGGAGGGTCTTCTCCATGGAGGGAGTTGGTATGCGGTAGTTCTGAAAGAGGAATATGTTTATCAAAGTGACGGCAATCACTGCGAAGATGAGTGCATCGAGCCACTCGACCACTGTGCTGTTTTTGCCGTGGCGTTTCTTCCAGAAGGCCCAGTTGACCTTTTTGCTGACGTAGATGTCAAAAACTATCGGTAACCCGAGCAGCAGCCAGAAGTTACCCACCCAGATGACCCAGAGCAGGAAGAGTACGGCTGCCACGCCGAATTTAAAGTACCTGTTATGCAGAAGTTCTTTCATCATGTACGATTTACGGTGTGCAAATTTAATATAATAAATTTAAACGTCACCAATTGCAGGGAGAACCACTCCTGCAGACAGCAATTACCGTGCCGGTTGAGAGCCGGATACAATTCCCCGGGAGGTTGAGAGACATATCCGGTCACATGAAGACATGGAGCCACGTACAATCACATGGTATAGGGAGAGCCGAATACAATTCCCCGGGAGTCGAAGAGAATTATCCGGTCACATGGAGACACGGAACCGCATACAATCATATGGCACACGCAGAGCCGGATGAAGTCACCCGGAAGCCAGACGGTCGGGTGCAGTCACCCGGAATAGAGAGCAGCCAATTTATCTCCGGTTCGAAGGACCGCAGTCAGGCCGGATAATCCTTGTTCATTCTTCCGGCTCCAGCTGTATCTTGGCTGTTTTCTCCAGATCCTTCACATAGTACCTTGAGCCCGCATAAAAGAGCCCGGCACCTATGAGTAGCATGAACGGCAGCAGTGCCATGGCCTTTTCGATGTCGAACATGTCATAGAGCTTGCCTATGACCAGCGGTGCGGTGGAGGCACCAAGAAGGTTCTGCACCACAACCGCCACAGCGTATGACATGGCCCTCATGCCAGGGTGTATCACATCCTGTGTCACGGCGGCGGCGGCCGGCAGGAAGGCAGTGACCATCACCCCCATTAGCAGGAAGAATACATATTGTATTGTACCCTGGGTCATCCACAGTGCAAACATGAGCAGGATGGCCGACGATGCCGTGGTTATCGTCGGAAACAGGAGACGGGCCCTGATATTTGATTTTCGCCATCTGTCTGTTATGATTCCGCCCAGGGGTGCTCCGACTATTGCCAGTACCATAACCGCACTGGCCATTGAACCGGCCTTCTCTATAGGAAGGTCACGGGTGACATGAAAATATGTTGAAAGCCATGTGATAAGTGAAGTTGTCACAAACACTACCGCAGCAAAGCCAAAGTATGTAAAGATCAGTGATGGTCTTGAGATAAACTCCCTGACCATATCCATCTTCTTCATCTTTACCTTGACATTGAAGCTGTCTGTGAATGAGAGGTCAACGGTTTTGTAATCCTTGACAAAGAAGAAGAGGACAGCTACTATCATTCCCGGCAGTGCCACGATGCCGAAGGCATGCTTCCACCCCAGCCGGGCTGCTATGAATCCACCTATCAGGACTCCTATTGCCGTGCCCAGGGGTATGGATGCATTCCAGAGGCCCATCATCTTCGATCTCTTCTCCTCGGGGTAGAGACCGGATATCACGGCGCTTCCTCCGGGAGCATAGCCTGCCTCTCCCACTCCTATCAGGGCTCTTGCCAGCACCAATTGCACGAAGTTGCCTGTCAGTGCACAGAGGGCCGTTGCGAGGCTCCAGATGACGGCCATGATGCCGATGGTCTTGGTGCGGTTCCAACGGTCAACAAGGATGGAGATGGGGAATGTCAGCAGTACTATAGCCCAGTAAACGGCTGAGACAAGCAGTCCGCTCTGCGTATGGGTGATCCCCAGATCCTGCTCGATATGCACAAACATGGATGTTACAACCATCCTGTCGATGTAATCGAACATGTAAAGCAGGAACAGCAACACGAACACGTAGTTGGTGTATCCCTTTGTATAGAGATACCCCTGAGGAATGATTTTGTTTTTCATCATGTGAGATATTGGAGTTTATGTTCACAGGTAAACAGGGACCTAATGTAATGTCTATTTTTTTAACTTGCACCAGTTTTGACTCACGAAAATCATGAAAAATAGCATTATTGCACTATTTATTCTCTTGCTTATGCTTTCTGCAGGCTGCGACCCGGTGGAGAGAGCCGACCTTGTTATTGTCAACGGAAGAGTTTTCACGGCGGACTCCCTGGTGCCGGAAGCTGAGGCTGTTGCTGTAAAAGGCAATGTAATAATAGCCGTTGGCAGTCAGAAAAAGGTCAGCAGGCATATTGATCCTGCAACCACCAGGGTGATTGATGCCGGCGGTAGTAGTGTCATCCCTGGCTTCAATGATGCGCATGCCCACTTCGGCCCTGCAGATCCTGATTACATTGAACTGAGGTATATAACTGATCCGGCCATCATCACCGAAAAGGTAAGGGAGCAGGTCTCCCGGCTGGAGAAGGGTCAGCTTGTTTACGGCGGGCACTGGGAGCATGAGATGTTCACAACCCGTGAGTGGCCCACGAAGGAGCTCATTGACGCCGTCTCACCTTATAACCCCGTGGTTCTTCGCCGCACAGACGGCCACAGTGCCCTGGTCAACAGTTATGTACTGAAGCAGTCAGGAATAACAGGTGCGACGCCTGACCCTTTTGGAGGGGAGATAATGCGTGATCCGTCAACGGGCGAGCCGACAGGCATACTGAAGGAGAGTGCGATGTCGCTCATAAGGACCGGGGCTGTGAAGGTGGAGAGAAGTGCGGAGGAGCAGAAGGAGAGAGAGTGGCGGGGTTATCTGCTGGCCCTGCAGCAGGCTGCGGAGTATGGCATCACAAGCATACAGATACCCGGCAGCGCCGATTTCGGGATGTATGACTCAATAATGGCGGCAGGAATGCTCACAACCCGCATTGATATAGGAGCCGAACTCAGTGCTGACCCTGAGAAACTCGACAGGTGCGAAGAACTGAGGCAGAAGTATCCGTCATCGGGCAACTGGCTCAGGTTCGGTTACCTGAAGGATTTTATGGACGGTACGCTCGGTTCAGCCACGGCGATGATGTTTGAACCGTTCAACGATGAGCCCGATAAGACAGGGCTGCCGCAGATGAGCTACGAGGAGCTGGAGGCCAGGGTCCTGGCAGCTGACAGCCGGGGTTTTCAGATAGGGATACATGCCATCGGGCCCAGGGCCAACAACTGGATACTGAATGCCTACGAGCGGGCAAGGGAGGTGAATGGCATCCGTGACAGCCGCCACAGGTCGGAGCATGCACAGATACTCACAGAGGAAGACCTGCCTCGCTTTGCACAGCTGGGCGTCATCGCCTCGATGCAGCCCACCCACTGCATCACCGACAAACGGTTTGCTGAGAAGCGCATCGGCACTGACAGAAGCCGGTGGGCCTATGCATGGAAGAGCCTTGCCGACAGCGGGGCGCAGCTGGCATTCGGAACCGATTATTCGGTGGAACCGCTGAACCCCATGGAGGGACTCTATGCTTCAGTCACACGGAAGGACCGCAAGGGAGAAGAGGGCGACGGATGGTTCCCGATGGAGAAGATCACCATGGGCAAGGCCATTGAATATTATACGCTGGGGGCAGCTTACGCCCAGTTCATGGATGACAGGAAGGGTATGCTGAGGAAGGGCTATTTAGCAGACATAACCATCCTCTCAGAAGATATCTTCAATATCAGCGAGGAGATGATTATGTCCGTGAAAGCCGACTATACTATCGTTGATGGACAGATAGTCTTCGAAAGAAACAGAGAATAAACCTACTTCGTCTGGTCGTCAATGGTTGCTCCGGGAGCATTCTTGGCAACAGAGGCAATACCGTTGTCACAACTTGCCTGAGCTTCGTACATTTCGCTCTTGCCTATCACCTGGCCGTTTGTTGCTTTAAGGTTGAAATAGAATTTCCCGTTCTTGGCCACTTTTGCGTCGAACCTCTTTGGGTCGGCAGCATTCTTCATAACCGACTTTACGCCGTTCATGCATGACGGTTTTGAGGCGTAGCCCTCACTGGCAAGAATAACCTGGCCGTTGCCGGCGAGAAGGTTAAACTGAAACTCACCGTTCTTTCTTTTCGAGATAACGAACTTTCCCATGATTTCTAAATTTATTTAAAGGTTAACTTTGTCGTGTCGTTTCCAAATATACAAAAAAACTGTGTTAGATTTACCAAAAGGGTACTTATATGCGTATTGACATTATTACCGTACTACCGGAGCTGCTGCGCAGCCCGTTCGGTGATTCGATCATCAGGCGGGCGCAGGAGAAGGGTGTTGTTGAGATCAACATCATCAACCTGCGTGATTATTCCACCGACAGGCACAGGAGTGTTGACGACTATCCCTTCGGAGGCGGAGCCGGCATGGTTATGATGATTGAGCCGGTATACAACTGCATCACTCATCTGGCTTCGCAGCGGCATTATGATGATATCATCTACACATCGCCTGACGGCATACCATTCAGTCAGTCTCTTGCCAACGAGCTCTCAATGAAAGAGAATATCATTATTCTTGCCGGTCACTACAAGGGAGTTGATCAGCGCATCAGGGACCGTCTGATAACGCGCGAGATATCGATAGGCGATTATGTTCTTACCGGTGGTGAGCTCCCGGCGGCCGTGATAACTGATGCCATCGTCAGGCTGCTGCCGGGTTCGATCTCAGATGCCGAATCGGCGCTTTCCGACTCCTTCCAGGATGACCTGCTGGCACCGCCAGTATACACCAGGCCTGCAGAGTTCAGGGGATGGAAAGTGCCTGATATCCTTCTCGGGGGCAACACAGGAGAGATAGAGAAATGGCGTTTTGAAGAATCGGTCCGTCTCACACGGGAAAAGCGGCCGGGGCTGCTCGGAGAAGAATCATGATTGTTGCTTTTCTTTTTGTCGAAAAAGCTTTGTAACATTGCCCCCATGCTGATAACACAATAAAATCAAACCATATGAAACCTCACGATTACATTGAGAGAGAAGAGAAGTTCGGAGCGCATAACTACCATCCGCTGCCTGTGGTTCTTGATCGGGGCCAGGGAGCTTATGTCTGGGATGTGGAAGGCAAGAGATACTATGATTTCCTGTCGGCCTATTCAGCCGTGAACCAGGGCCACTGCCATCCGAAGATAACCGCAGCACTGATTGAGCAGGCACAGAAACTGACACTTACATCCAGGGCCTTCTTTAACTCGGTGCTGGGTGAATACGAGGAATATATTACAAAATATTTCGGCTATGACAAGGTGCTGCCCATGAACAGCGGTGCCGAGGGTGACGAGACAGCTCTCAAGCTGTGCCGCAAGTGGGCATACCTGAAGAAGGGTATCAGTCAGGACAACGCAAAGATCATCGTCTGTGAAGGCAACTTTCACGGGCGCACCATTACCATTGTATCGATGTCCACTGATCCGGATGCACGCAAGGATTACGGTCCCTTTACTCCAGGCTTCATCACCATCCCCTACAATGACATACCTGCGCTGGAGAAGGCTCTGCAAGATCCTGACGTGGCCGGGTTCCTTGTAGAGCCGATACAGGGTGAGGCAGGTGTCTTTGTTCCGGATGAAGGATATATCAAAAAAGCCTATGATCTCTGCAGGAGCAGGAATGTACTGTTCATTGCCGATGAGGTGCAGACCGGGCTGGCACGTACGGGTAAGCTCCTGGCTTGCGACCATGAGGGTGTCAGACCTGACATACTCATTCTCGGCAAGGCTCTTTCCGGCGGAGCGATGCCCATCTCGGCAGTGCTCGCAGATGACGGGATCATGCTCACCATCAAACCCGGAGAGCACGGCTCCACCTTTGGAGGAAATCCGCTGGCCGGGAAGGTTGCTATAGCAGCACTTGAGGTGATCAGGGAGGAAAAGCTGGCAGAGAAAGCGGAGAGGCTCGGCAGGATATTCCGTGACGAGATGAAGGCTATCAAGTCGGACATGATAGAGCTGGTGCGTGGCAAGGGACTTCTCAATGCCATTGTCATAAGGCCGAAGAACGGCAAGGAGGCATGGGATGTCTGTCTGGCAATGATGGAGCTGGGGGTGCTGGCAAAACCGACGCACGGGCATATCATAAGGTTTGCACCGCCACTTGTGATCACCGAGGAGCAGCTTCGTGATGCTATATCACTGATAAAGAAAGCCTTGCTGCAGTTCAGCTGATTTCGTAAAGCCCGGACTGAGTATTGCAAATATCACCCCGTCCGGATGTCAAAAGATTACTATTTTTACCGGCACTAAAAATGAACTATGAGAGTTGTTTTCATAATATGTGCTGCCATTGTCCTTACTGCCTGTGCCGGTACCGGAAAAAATGCATCAATTACGGCTGAGGAGCTGACCGTTATCACCGGGAAGCTTGCATCTGACAGGTTTTTCGGAAGGGGTACGGGAACGGGAGGCGACTCGCTCGCGGCACTGTACATAGCGAAGGAGTTTGAGAAAGCCGGAGCCAGTCCCTTTATGGAATCGGGGTTACAGCCCTTCAGGGTAGACGTGGCTGTCGAACCTGGCAAAAACAATCGTCTGGTGGTCGACGGAAAGGAGTTTGTGACCGGCACCGACTTCACGCCCCTGGCGCTTTCAGCGAACTCTTCCCTCTCTGCCCAGGTGGTCTTCTGCGGCTATGGCCTGTTACCTTCGGGAGACACGCTTCACCGTGATGACTTTTCCGGTCTGGACGTAACGGGTAAGTGGGCCCTGGTTCTCAGGGGTTATCCCGAGTCTGATCCAGCTTCGGCAGGCCACGGATCCATCAGCACTGACCGAATCAAAGTACTTAATGCCAGAGAAAAGGGTGCAGCAGGAGTCCTGCTGGTGTCAGGTGAAAAATGGGATGTGGCAGACAACCTTGACAAACCGTCCCGCAGCCAGGCACATGCCGGGCTGCCGGTGCTGCAGATCAGGAGAAGCGTGGCTGACTCAATACTGAAAAGCTCTGAGGCCACCATCAGGGATCTTGAAGAGAAGGCTGCAGATACAGAATCCGTCGCAGGATTGATTACAAACACCCTGGTTGATGCTGAGGCTGAAGTAGAGAAGAGGGAGGCAGTCACCTCGAACGTAGTCATGATACTGGAGGGGAGCTCAAATCCCGGAGAATATGTAATTGTAGGAGCGCATTATGACCATCTCGGTATGGGCGGTAGCGGCTCCTCCAGCCGTATCCCTGACACGGTGGCAATCCATTATGGGGCCGATGACAATGCATCAGGGGTAGCTCTCATGATCGAACTTGCTGAGCGACTTGCCGTTCCTGAAGTACCGCACGCAAGGAACATCATCTTCGTTGCCTTCAGCGGTGAGGAGATGGGACTCCTGGGATCAAAGCAATTTGTTGAAAACATGGGTATTGATCCCTCTGCTGTCAACCTGATGATCAATCTTGACATGGTCGGACGAATGAAAGAGGGTAACGGTCTGCAGGTTGGCGGAGTGGGGACGGCCGCGGGGTTGCGTGACTCGGTGATATCATACAGTGACACCACGGCGCTAAGACTCTCCCTCACCCCTGAGGGATACGGTCCTTCTGACCACTCCTCTTTCTACGGAAAAAACATACCTGTCCTTTTCTTTACCACCGGTGCCCATCTTGATTACCACACTCCCTTCGATACCCCGGATAAGCTCAACTATGAAGGTATGGTAAAGATCGGTGACCTGCTGACAGACCTGGTCTCATGGGCGGCGAACAGCTCCCCGAGGCTTGCCTTCACCGAGGCAGGACCAAAGGAACCGACAAGTCCCATGGGTCGGAGGAGAGGTATCACCTTCGGCATCATGCCTGATTTTGCAGGCAATGTCACTAACGGGCTGAGGGCGGATTTTGTCACTCCCGGCAAGCCGGCAGCACAGGGAGGTATGGTCAGGGGTGACATCATCGTGGCTATAGACAGCAAGCCTGTCAGCAACATCGAGGACTACATGTTCAGGCTCAGCCAGCTTAAGCCCGGCCAGACGGTACCTGTCGAGGTCTTGCGCGACGGTGCCAGGGAGCTTTTAATCATTCAGTTATAACACTTTTTCAGATAAACGAAGATGAAGATTTTTCTATTCTGGACCTTCGCCGTCCTAATCACCATCGCCGCCGCAATATACCAGAGGACAACCGGACCCACCTATCCTTCCAGGACATCAACGAACCTTGACGGTACTGAATACTCTTTCTCACTGAAGCGGAGCCAGACCAACACTCATCCCTGCATGATTAAGCTTGAAGTGCCGGAGAAGGTGGCTGGTGAGATATTCTATCGTCGGCTTGGGATGAATGAGGAGTGGCAGGGCGTAGAGATGACGCATGACGGTGTGCATCTGGCCGGGGAGCTTCCCTCCCAGCCTGCCGCGGGCAAGCTTGAGTATTATATTGTGTTGAAATCCGCATCGGGTGCAGAGACAACGGTCATGAAGGAGAAACCTGTGGTGATAAGGTTCAAGGGCAATGTACCTGCAGTTATAATGATCCCCCATATACTCATTATGTTTTTTGCCATGCTCCTTTCGAACCTGGCGGGTCTTACTGCTGCTTTCGGCCGCAGTGAGCAGAGGAGGTACGGCCGGTGGGCCTTATGGCTCCTGCTGGCCGGAGGTATGGTACTGGGACCGCTGGTGCAGAAGTATGCCTTCGGAGAGTTGTGGACAGGTGTACCTCTGGGGTGGGACCTGACGGATAACAAGACGCTTATTGCAGTTGTGGCCTGGATTCTTGCGGTTATCATGAATCGCAAGAAAGAGCGTCCCGGTTACACCGTTGCTGCTGCGTTGATCCTGCTTCTGGTCTACTCCATACCGCACAGTCTTTTCGGGTCAGAACTCGACTTTGCCACCGGTACGGTAACACAGGGTTAACATTTTTTTTATCCTCTGCCTGCTTTTTTCTAACTTCGATGCAGCATTCGCGAGCAGCCTTCGTCATTGAATTGAAGAGTTCAAATGATGGGTGCAGCGTCATACATACTTAAACTAGATCTTGAATCAAGAATGGGAAATGTTGAAGCAGCATTCAGGAACATACACCAGGACCTGATAGACGGGTGCCGGGAGGGTGATCAGAAGGCTCAGTTCCAGGTTTACAAACTCTACTACAAGGCTATGTACAACACAAGCCTGAGAATTGTAAACGACAGCATGGAAGCTGAGGATGTAATGCAGGAAGCGTTCCTGTCGGCCTTCGAAAAGATAAACACCTACTCAGGGACAGTCAGTTTCGGAGCCTGGTTGAAGAGAATAGTGGTAAACAGGTCACTTGATGTCCTGGGAAGAAGAAAAGCGATCTTTGAAGAGCTTGACGGTCATGACGGTATCCGCGACAACAGCATTGAAGATGCTGAATACAGGGAGGAGACGGAGACCAGGGTGGAAGAGGTCAAAGCGGCCATTGAGCGGTTACCGGAAGGATACCGCGTTATACTCTCTCTCTATCTCATTGAGGGTTACGACCATGATGAGATAGCGGAGATGCTCAACATCTCAAGCAGCACCTCGCGGTCACAGCTGTCGAGGGCAAAGCAGAAGCTGGTGAGTGAAATGAAAAATGGAAAGATAAAAGAATAACGATATGAACAGACTTGAAGAGATAATCAAAAGAGAAAGAGGTATGTTTGACGACCGGGAGCCGTCAGACGGCCACTTCGAGAGATTCAGCTTTAAGCTTGCCACCAGGCTGCACGCCGGAAAAGCAAAGAGGAGCATCATGCCCTATCTGCTCAAGGCTGCTGTGGTCACCCTGCTGGTAACCCTCTCCTCTCTCTGGACATTTGACCATTTCGTAAGGCCGAACCTCAAGAAGCAAATGACGCTTAGCGAGGTCTCTCCGGAGTACAGGGAGGCAGAGCGCTATTATGTGAGGCAGGTGAATATGATGGAGAATGAGTTCACATCGCTTGACCTTGCCAATCCCGAACAGAAGGAGATGCTGATGAGTGAGATGGCAGCCATGGACTCTGTATACACGGAGTTACAGAAAGAGCTCAGGGCCAATCCCGACGACCAGCGGATCATTGATGCCATGATCAGTCATTACCAGACCAAAATAGAGGTCATGAGTTATTTACTTGACCAATTGAGACAGATAAAAGCAGAAACCGAAAATCCAGTCAGCCATGAAAAAGTTATTATTTAACAGGAGAGTTGCGACCTTTGCACTGTTGCTCTGCGCCGTTTCTCTGACAGCCTCCGCGATAGAGGTAAAAAAGGAATTTCACAGGGAGAAGACGCCCACCGACAACACCACGCTTAAGGTGATCAACAAGTTCGGTGCGGTGGTCACCGAAACCTGGGATCAGAACAACATCGTCATCGATGTGACGGTCAAGGTTGAAAACTCATCTGAAGAGAAGGCACGGAAGCTTCTGGAGATGATCACCGTCGAATTCACCGAAGAGGGTGCAAACCTGACAGCAGAGACTATCTTCAGCGACAACTTCTCAACGACCAGCTGGAAGGGGAGCAACAACAACTTCAGCATCAACTACAACATCAAGATGCCGGCCCATATCGGTCTTGACATCAGCAACAAGTACGGCAACACTGTTGTTGATGAGGTAGCAGGCCTGGTTATGCTGAACAGCAAATACGGTGATCTCACCGTTCACAAGCTTACGAGGGGCAATATCAAACCTCTGAATACGCTGATAGTTGCCTATGGCAAGGCCACTGTTGACGAGCTGGGATGGGCAGAGATCAACTCCCGTTACTGTGGCATGTTCAGCGTTGAGAGGGCTGTGGCGCTGCTGATAGACAGCAAGTACTCGAAGGTTGACGTCGAGGAGGTAAGCTCACTGGTAGCCGACAGCAAGTATGACGGTTACAGTATCGATGCCGCCAACAACATTGTAGTGATGGGTGGATACACTGATCTCAGGTTCGGAAGTGTAACCAGGAAGCTGGAGGTGGAGACCAAGTATGGCAATCTCTCCGTAGAGGAGATTCCTTCAAGTTTTGAGATGGTGAATGTGAAGGCCGGGTACTGCGGTGTGAAGCTCGGGATTGACCCATCGGCTTGTTATATGCTGGATGCCAGCAGCTCATACGGCAGCGTCAAGATTGATGATGCAAGGTTCTCGGCTGAGAAGAGGATTATTGGCAACACCAGCACGGAACTCGCCGGTAAGGTAGGCTCCTGCAGCAAACCCTCTGCAACTGTAAAGATAAACACCTCATACGGGTCTGTAAGGCTCTACTAGATAAATTGGATTTTTTCTCAAAGCATCGCGGCGCCCCTTTTGAAAAGGGCGCCGCGATCTTTTGTTACAGGTAGCCTATGGGCGGTTTCAAACTCCCGGAGGTCTGGAGTTGGTGGCCTGTGTCAGGAAGACCCGGTGCTGTTTCGCCGCTGCGAGCCACAGTGCGGGTGTGGTACCTGTCAGTGCATCAGTTTATCCGGCTCATCGGAGAAGATAAAGACCCCCTGTTTCCCCGCCGAGGTTTTGTAACCCCTGTACATCCCTTCGGTGTTGAAGGGCATGCTTACATTTCCTTTGCTGTCAACAGAGACCACTCCACCTGTGCCTCCGGCTTTCACCAGTTTCTTTTTTATCACCTCTCTCGCTGCCTCATCGAGTGACATCTCCCGGTACTCCATCAATGCCGAGATATCGTGCGCCACGGTATAGCGTATAAAGAACTCACCATGGCCAGTGGCTGACACGGCGCATGTGGTATTGTTGGCATAGGTGCCCGCCCCTATTACCGGGGCGTCACCCACGCGGTTATACCGCTTGTTGGTCATACCCCCGGTGGATGTTCCTGCGGCCAGGTCGCCGTTCATATCGAGGGCCACACATCCCACGGTGCCGTGCTTGTCGTTCTGGAGTGACCGCTGGAGCTCGTTGTACCGCTTCTCATCACGAAAGTAAGAGGGATCGACAATATCCAGTCCCTTTTCAGCGGCAAATTCAGAAGCTCCCTTGCCGGTGAGCATCACGTGTGGTGACTGTTCCATCACGGCGCGTGCGGCGGTGATCGGGTTGCGTATGTCGGTCACGCCGGCCACGGCGCCGGCGGCGAGGCTGCTGCCGTCCATGACGGAGGCGTCGAGTTCATTGCGGCCCTCGTGGGTGAAGACGGCACCTTTGCCGGCATTGAAGAGGGGTGAGTCTTCCATCAGCCTGATGGTACGTTCCACGGCGTCGAGAGCCGAGCCGCCGGAAGCCAGGATGGCGGAGCCGGTGTCAATGACGGCCTGCATCATGGCCCGGTATTCAGCTTCCCGCTCCGGCGTCATGCGCTCGCGGGTGATGACACCGGCGCCGCCGTGGACGGCGATGGTCCACTGTCCACCGCTCTTCGGCAGAAGAAGATCTATCTCCATGATAGCCTTGATGGCACGGTCGGAGAAGAAGTCACCGGCAGGAAAGAGGGAGAACCTGCCTGCCCCCTCATAGTTGTCCCTGTCGATGAGCAGGACCTCCTGCTGGTCATTGCGGTTTACAATCTCGCTTAGGGTGAAGGCTGCCCTGTAGCCGTCGAGGCCGGCAACGACAACCATACCATGGCGCAGTGCATCAGATGACATCCTGTAATAATCGCGCAGGAGCTCAGAAAGCATCCCCCCGGTGAAGGGTGTGGTGCCATGGATGCCTCTTCCCCTGCCGTAAAAGACAGTCTGGAAAGTTTCATCCTGAATGCAGCCAGGCATCTCCGACAGGATTTCTCTCTGGCGGCCGTTGACACATATCCTCATCGTCCCGGAGAAGAGAGGTGATATCTCCCTGTCAATAGGGTATTTGCTGTCAAGAGACTTTACGGTGATGCGCACCGGGTTGCTGATATTCCTTACAGTAACCAGGTCATTGCCTGCAATGATTTTTGTCTCCTGCGGCAACGGCCAGAGATCCTTGCTCTTCGACGGCACTATGCGGGCCACCGAGGTGGCAATGAGGAGACGGTGACGGTTAACAGGGTAATATATCTCCCCCCAGGAGAAGGTTACTACTTCCCCCCTGTCATTTTCCACCTCCACATAGAGGTCAATAATAGGTGGAAATTCGGCCTCATTCTTCTTTCTGAGGACAACTCTGTTAAGAATGTCGTAGAGAGAGTATCCGTCATAACGATAGGCTCCTGTAAAGCCGACGGAGTCGCCGGCCAGAACGGTCTCCTTAACGGTGATAGTGTGCTTAGGAAGCCTGGAGATATCTACGGTAATATCCTTCTCCACCTCGCCGGTGACGAGAATCTTCTTACTCCCCTTCAGCAGGTAGGAGGGTTCATCATCGTAAAAGTCGTTTGTCTGTGCTCCGGCAACCGTAAAAGCCAGAAACAGGATCAATGTAAAGGCAATCTTCTTCATGGTTGATCAGTTCGTTATGCAAGTGTATTCAATTCGGCGGGTAAATTTAATGATAATTGGCATCGTTGCAAGGCCGTGTCCGGCAGAGTGAGCGATCCTCATCAGAGCTCTGTTTGCCCGTGAATGGCTCTCCACCCCGGATCGCAAGGCACCTTATTACGGCTATCAGAGATCGAGTTCCACGAGGGTTATTCCGGCGCCGCCGCGGTCAACATGCTCGTCGGAAATGTGTCCTACGGCACCTGTCGTTTCGAGGTACTGACGAATCATCTGCCGCAGTATGCCATTGCCTTTCCCGTGCAGGATCCTGAGGTTACGGTATTGTATCATCAGTGCTGTGTCGATAAAATCCTGCACCACCTGCAGTGCCTCCTCGGTGCGCATTCCCCTGACGTCGATTTCGGGGCTGAAACGGTTACGGCGTGCTGTCAGTGACCAGTCGATATTTTGCTGAGGTCTCTTCCCTGCCTGTTCCTTCCTGTAGCTGGCACCATCCACTGGTTCAGTACTGCTGATATCAACGCTCATCTTCAGGCTGCCGGAGACTATCTTAAGCTTCTTGCCCTTTATTTCAATAACCTCTCCCACAGTATCTGTGCCGGTGATTCTGACATAGTCGCCCGGGGAGAGTCGTCCGCTCTTTTTTGGTGTGACAACCTTTTCTTCAGATGTTTTTTTTCCGGAGATACGTTTGACTATGCTTGCGGCAGGTTTATCGAGTTGCGGCTGCGCGGTCACAGGTTTCTCACGTGGTTTCGCCTCCTTTTCAATCTGTTCACGAAATGACTCCAGCGCTTCGCGCACCTCTTTGGTCTTCTCCTTCTCTGCCTGTGCCTCACGTATGGTGCGTATTGTATTCTCGATCATCCTGTTGGTATCGCGAAGCATCTCTTCAGCCCTGTTTTTGGCCTCCCCTATGATCTCCTTCTTCTGGTTCTTTATGTCACCAAGCTGGCTTTCGTAGGAAGCTATCAGTTCCTCGAGCCTTTTCTCATGGCGGCGGACAGCATCGCGTTTCTTTTCCCAGTAACGTTTATCGCGTGCTATCTCGCGCAGGTTACGGTCGAAATCGACGTTCCCCTCTCCTGCCCTGGCGGCAGCGTCAGCGAGAATCTCACCGGGCAGGCCTATCTTTCTTGCTATCTCGAAGGCGAACGAGCTTCCGGGTTTACCCTGGTCGAGCCGGAAGAGAGGCTGCATCAGCTGATTATCGAAGGCCATGGCTCCGTTGCTGACACCTTCCTGTGAGGTGGCGAAGTGTTTCAGGTTGGTATAGTGGGTGGTGATGACACCGTATGCCTGTCGTGCATTGAGTTCAGCAAGTATGGCCTCAGCGAGGGCACCTCCCAGCAGCGGCTCAGTACCGGTGCCGAACTCATCGATCATCACCAGCGAGCTGCTGTCGGCATACTTCAGCATCTGCTTCATGTTAATCAGGTGAGAGCTGTAGGTACTCAGGTCGTTCTCGATGCTCTGCTCATCACCGATATCAATGAAGAACCTTCCGAAAATGCCCGTCTCCGTCCCTTCACCCACGGGCACGGTCAGACCGCACTGCAGCATATACTGTATCAGTGCCACCGTTTTGAGGCATACTGACTTTCCTCCTGCATTGGGACCGGATATGACCAGTATGCGCTCCCTGCTGTCAATGGTGATTGTCAGCGGCACCACCTCCCTGCCGGGGGTGCGGGCAAATGCCATGGTAAGAAGCGGGTGGCGGGCGTTGATCCATCTGATATGCGGTGTATCGGCCACGGGAGGTTTGATGCTCCGAAGCCTGTTGCCGAAGAGCGCTTTGGCGCGAATGAAGTCGATCCCGGCCAGGAAGAAGAGATTTTCCTGCAGGTCATCGATATAGGGCCTGATGGTGTCGGCCAGTGCGGTGAGTATTCTTACTATTTCGCGTTTCTCACGATGTTCCAGCTCCGTGATCTGGTTGTTGAGTTCCACCACCTCTGCCGGTTCGATAAAGACCGTTTTACCTGTGGCTGATTCGTCATGAATAAACCCCTTTATTCCCCTTTTGCCTGAGGCGCTGACAGGAATGACACCTCTTCCGTTGCGCACTGCCACGGTGACATCGCGGTCTACCAGGCCGTCAGCCTGCGCCTGTCGAAGCACGGAGTGCAGTTTTCTGACTGCAGCCAGTGATTTGGATGCCAGGTCAGCGCGTATCTCCTTCAGTGCCGGCGATGCGTTGTCGCGTATCTTGCCCTCCTTATCAATGATACGGTCAACAGCCTCTGAGACAAATGGATACAACACTACATTGCCAGCCATGGCGTTCAGGGCCGGGTATCTCCCATCCTTCCTGTTCCTGAAGAAGGCGGTGATACGTCGTATTGTATCAAGTGAACCACGCAGTGCCACCACCTCGTCAAGTTCGGGGAAAGTGCCCTCTATGCGCAGCTTCTCAAGCATTGCATGCGGATCATTGTAATTATCGGAAGGAAACTGCTCTCCATCAGAGAGTATCTGCTGGAACTCCTCAGTCAGGTCGAGCCTGTGTCGCACCTCTCCGTGGGAGAATGATATCTGCATCTCCTCCACCCTGCGAACGCCGGCGGGACTGAGGCATCCGTTGCTGATCTGTTCCCGTATGCGGTCAAAACCTATCTTAAGCTCGTATGTGTCGGGATATATCATCAGATGTACCTTTCAGCACAAAAGTAAAGTTAATTAATGTTAATGCATCGCCGGCATAAAATTTATGACCCTATATTTATTCCGCTTAAAAATCAGTGAAATAAACCCAGCTTAAACAAGGTCTAAGCAAAGTATATTTTATCAATGATTTGTGCTGGTCCTTCCGATAATTCAAACAAACATATCATAAATTAATGAAAACAGCTTTTATCACCTCAGCGAGAGCCATGATCACCATCCTGCTCCTTGCAATGTTTATGCCTCTCTCATCGCAGGAGGTTACCGTTGACCTTGAGATGGTCTACAAGATCAGGCAGGAGGGTCAGCGCAATTCAGACATTGAGACGTTGTCGTATATCATGACCGATCTTGCCGGCCCGCGTCTGACGGGTTCACCGGGACTTGACCGTGCCAATGAGATAGCCCGGGCAAAGCTTGCCGAATACGGTCTCTCCAATGTGCGTGTTGAGAAGGTAAGCGACTTCAACCGCGGAGGATGGGATTATTCCAGGGCCTATGCTGCCATGACAGCTCCCTACTACAACAACTTCTCCGTAACACCTGTGGCCTGGACCTCGGGCACGGAAGGATTGCTTAAGGGTGAGGTTATTCTTGTTGACATCAGCAAGACAGAAGATATTGAGCAATACCGCGGCAAGCTGAAGGGCAAGATCATCATGACCCCTTCCACCTCACAGTACGAGGTCAGCTTTGATCCCCTGGCCAGAAGGCTGACTGAAGAGGACCTGGAGAGGATCTCCACTGTTTCTGCCGGCGGCACTCCTTCACGGAGGATGATGGGAGACTGGATGGCCATGCGGGAGCTGAGAAACACGATAAACGAGTTTCTGAGGAGTGAGGAGGTAGCAATGATAATAAGCCGTGGCAATGCCTTCAACATACCCCGTTCCTCCGGAGCGTCATATGACGGCAAGGATCAGCGGCCGGTGACGGAGATCAATATTCCGATGGAGCCTTATGGCAGGATGGAGCGCCTGCTGAAAAAAGGTGAGAAGGTAGAGGTTGAGGCTGAGATAAAGGCTGAATTTACTCCCGACAGGAGTGTTTACAACGTCATTGCAGAGATCCCCGGCACCGATCCCAAACTGAAGGACCAGGTAGTGTTGCTGGGTGGGCACATCGACTCGTGGCATGGCGGCACAGGTGCTGCTGACAACGCATCGGGGTGCATAGTGATGATGGAGGCCATGAGAATACTGAAGTCACTTGACGCCAGGCCGCGCCGCACGATACGCATAGCTCTCTGGGGCGGTGAAGAGCAGGGTCTGTACGGATCACGCGGATATGTTGCCAAATACCTGTTTGACAGGGAGAAGAATGAGAAGAAACCGGGTTATGACAAGTTCTCTGTCTATTTCAACATGGACAACGGTACGGGTCGTTATCGCGGCATCTATCTGCAGGAGAACAACCTTGTCAGGCCTCTCTTCGAAGAGTGGATGGAGCCGATGGAGGATATGGGGTTCAGCACCATTGCCATTCGCAATACCGGAGGCACCGACCATCAGAGCTTTGACGGCGCAGGACTGCCGGGCTTCCAGTTCATTCAGGATGAGATAGAATACGGTCGCGGTTACCACACCCTGGCTGACACATATGAGCGTCTGCTCATGCCCGACCTGAGGCACAACGCAATAATAACCGCCTGGCTGGCATGGAATGCTGCCATGGATGATGACCTCATGCCGCGCAAGCCGGAGATGAAATCAACGGAACAGAGATCGCCCTTCGGATTCTGACCGGCGGGGCGGACTCACAACCTTTTGTGTTTTTCAATTCTGTTAATGTAAAGAGGCTGACCCGCAAAAGGTCAGCCTCTTTTTTTTCATCCGGTATTCATCCGATCCAGCAGGGGCAGGATTTCATGTGCTGCCGTGCCGGCGGGCCGGCAGCCTGTCACTCTTCTCTTTAAGGCCGGTGGAGTAATAGCGTGCTAATCAATAGATCCTTCCTTCACCGGATCGATATGGCTCTTAACCACTGTATGCCTGCAAGTCAATTGGTGTTATAGCCTGCTACTCCTTTATTCCCTCGAGGTCAAGGATGAATGCATACTGGAGTGCGGTGGTCTTCAGGCGCTCGAAGCGTCCCGAGGCGCCGCCGTGACCTGCGGTCATGTTGACATCCATGATGAGGATGTTGTCATCAGTTTTCATGTCGCGCAGTCTGGCAACCCACTTGGCCGGCTCCCAGTACTGTACCTGCGAATCCCAGTAGCCTGTGGTAACCAGCATGTTGGGATACTCCTGCTCCTTAACCTGATCATATGGTGAGTATGAAAGCATATAGTCGTAGTACTCCTGCTTGCGCGGATCGCCCCACTCGTCCCATTCGAAGGTGGTGAGGGGTATTGAGGCGTCAAGCATGGTGCTGACAACATCAACGAACGGCACGGCAGCTATGATGCCGTTGTAGAGTTCCGGCTCCATATTGACAATGGCGCCCATCAGCAGTCCGCCGGCGCTGCCACCCACGGCATAGAGGTGTTCTGCAGAGGTATATTTCTCGTTGATGAGGAACCGTGCACAATCATTGAAGTCTGTAAAGGTGTTTATCTTTTTCAGCAACTTGCCATCCTCGTACCACTGACGGCCCATCTCGCTGCCTCCCCTGATGTGGGCAATAGCATAGGCAAATCCCCTGTCAAGAAGGCTGACGATGGATGAGCGGAAGTAAGGATCGGTTGAAGAGCCGTACGAGCCGTAGGCATAAAGCAGCAGCGGGGCAGTGCCGTCCTGTGTGAATCCCTTCCGGCAAACAAGGGAAACAGGAACCTGAGTTCCGTCTGTGGCGGTAGCCCAGAGACGCTTTGACTCATAATTGTCTTTGTCAAATCCACCCAGCACACTGTCCTGCTTCAGCAATGTCTTTGTGCGGGCAACCATATCATAATCATAGGTAGAGTTGGGGGTTGTCAGCGACGAGTAGCTGTACCTGAGGAGGGTAGTATTCCCGTTCGGGTTGACGTTTATGCCGGCGGTATATGTCTCCTCGCCGAAATCGAGGAAATGTTCAGATCCGTCGCCCAGGCTGATGATGCGGAGGTTGGTAAGGCCCCTGATGCGCTCATCTGCAACCAG
>CALMRD010000133.1 GCA_937871625.1 uncultured Bacteroidales bacterium
ATCTTGCCCATGAGATAGATGCCCAGCAGAACGAACAGTACAATCCATATTGCCAGGTAAATATCCCTTGACAGTATTCCGAGGTTATAGACGGTATCAACCGTCGATGCGAACTTGAGGCTGAATGCCAGTATGATAAAGCCAAGTACCACCTTGACCGAGTTGAGCCATCCTCCCGACTTCGGCATTTTGTTCATCCATGAGGGGAAGAGTGCGAAGAGGGTGAACGGAAGGGCAAAGGCAAGCCCGAAGCCGAACATGCCTATGGTCGGACGAAGCACATCGCCAGAGGCAGCTTCCACCAGCAGGGCACCAACGATAGGCCCGGTGCATGAGAAGGAGACCAGCACCGTGGTGATCCCAAGAAAAAAGGTCGCCAGCGCTCCGCCCCTGTCAACCTTTGAGTCGGATGAGCTGACCCACTTTGCGGGAAGCACTATCTCGAAGGCACCGAAGAACGATGCGGCAAAGACAAGGAACAGCAGGAAGAATATCAGGTTAGGTATCCAGTGTGTGCTGAGCGTGTTGGCGAAGCCGGCTCCGGCGCTGGTGAGGGATACGATGATCCCGAGCAGCGAATAGAGCATCACGATTGTCAACCCGAAAAAGAGCGCCTTGCCTACAGCCGAGCCCTTTTTCCCCGATCCCTGGCTAAAGAAGGCCACCGTCATGGGTATCATCGGGAAGACGCAGGGCGTCAGAATACCTGCCAGTCCTGCCAGCATTGACAAAAGGAAAAACTTCAGAAACCCCTTGCCTTGCTTTCCGGGAGTGGTCTCTTTCGAAGGCTCCGACACGGTCTGACCATCTTCAAAGGAATAACCTGCAGCACTCTCAGCCGTTCTCAGCTCTGTCACAGCGGACAGGGCTTCGGCATCTGCTTCGTCGCCAGTTACGGTGCCTGCCCCGGATTCATTCCCGGCAGTCGTTGCAGCATCGGTCCCGGCATCAGCTTCCTGTGCGGCGGTGATTTTCTCATCCGCCGGTTTTGCAGCTGCAGACACCCCTCCCCTAAGTTCAAGTGCAAATTCAACATCCCTGGGTGGGAGGCACTGCTTGTCGTCGCACGACATGAACGTAACGTATCCCGTCACGGTTACCGGCGACCCTGTGACGGTCACCTTCTGACGAAACTCAGCACTCTTGCTGTGCATGCCGATATTCATGCCGAAGCTGTTGTCGAACTTCACCTCTGGCTTGGTGACCTCTACCGTTTTGCCCGAGAGCTTGAAACCGTTACCGGGTTCAAATGTAAAGCTGGTAGCTATCGGACCGCCCTCCTCAATATCCATGGCATAGAGATGCCAGCTCTCCTCGAGCTCGGCTGTCATAACCAGATCAAAAGTGTTGTCGCCGGTCTTCTCGCTCCTGAAACTCCAGGTGACAGGCTCCAGAACCTGCGCCGTTACAGCCACCGAAGCAACGAACATGATCAGAATTGCTGCTGTTTTCCTCATAACGTTTTTCCTATAAAGACAAATAATCCCCTGAAAGGTACTACTTACAACCATAAAAAGAGCTGCATGGTTCAAGCCAGGGCACAAAGAAACGAAGTTTTTTCTATCCGGCTTACATGCTAATAATCACCTGCAATTATTATTTGACACAGCCCTTCTTGTGGCATAACTTTGTTTTAACCATCAGGGAAAGGGAAACAGGCTACGACCCTTTGCCTGATAAAACTCACCGGAGATGAACAGGCATTCGATTGAGTTTCCAGGGACCGGTATTAGCGGAGATGATGTAATTTCAAAGCTTAAGTCGTTGAAAATGAATGACGCTCCCTGGCGAAACGGGAGGATGTTTGGATATATCTACCACGCAGGCGACCGTGAGTCAAGGGTGATAGAGCAGGCTTATCATATGTTCTGCAATGAGAACGCCCTGAATCCTTCACTCTTCTCCTCGCTGAGAAAGCTTGAAAATGAGACCGTCGCCATGGTGGCTGACCTGTTGCATGCCGGAGAGGATTATGCAGGCAACATGACTACGGGAGGCTCGGAGAGTATTCTCGTTGCCGTTAAGACAGGGCGCGACTGGGCCCGAAAACACAAACCGGAGATCCGTGAGCCTGAGATGATAGCACCGGTTACCACACATCCGGCCTTCTCAAAAGCCGTTGATCTTACCGGCGTGACAGTCAGGTACGCCCCGATCTCTGAGGATAAAAAGGTTGATGTTGACGCAATTGAGAAGATGATCAACAGCAATACAGTTATGATTACCGCCTCGGCCCCCTGTTTCCCTTACGGTGTCATTGATCCTATCGAAGAGATCGGGGCGGTCGCAAAGAAACACAACCTCCTGTTTCATGTCGACAGCTGCCTGGGGGGATTGATGCTGCCATTCGTTGAAGACCTTGGTTATGAGATACCGCCATTCGACTTCAGGGTCAGCGGGGTCACCTCCATCTCGGCAGATATCCATAAATACGGGTACTCCCCAAAGGGAGCATCAGTGATCATCTACCGGTCTCATGAACTCAGAAAGTCGCAGTACTTTGTAATGAGCAGCTGGCCGGGCGGACTCTATGCCTCCCCTACAATGCTGGGGACAAGGTCCGGGGCCCCGATGGCAGCTGCATGGGCAGCACTGAAGACAATCGGCAGAGATGGATATGTCAGAATGGCTGACAGAGTGATGACTTCTACTGCCAGGATGAGAGAAGGGATCGAAGCAATCCCGGGCCTGAAAGTCATGGCAAAACCTGTGATGAGCATCTTCGCCTTCACCTCAGAAAAACATGATATCTACCGTGTGGGAGATGAGCTGGCAAAACGTGGATGGAACCTCGATAAACTGCAGTTCCCTTCAGCCCTTCACATGACTGTCTCATACTGCAACACAGGCCACGAGGACGAATTCCTCTCAGCCCTGAAGGAATCAGTCGCTGCCGTGGAAGGACATAAGATCCGGGATGCCTCATCGCACGTGCTGATCTCAGTCGTCAGGGCAATGTCAAAACTCCTTCCTGTAAAATGGTTCCGCAAACTGACATCACGGTTCACGGGATCAATGGACAGCAAAGAAAAAGGAGCTGCAACAACCGGGGCCGCAGCCTACGGCATGATGGTGGCGATTGATAACCGTGAAAATGTGGATGAGATAATGCTGGACGTTCTGGACAAACTCTACACAGTTTAGTTATACCGTCATATATGATGGCTATACCTTGAATCTAAACCCGATAGATGCAAAAATATTTTGATCCGGATCATTTTTGTCTTATCTTTGTTTATTCTTTGTTGAGAATTATTCCTATTTATGAAAACTGAAGACTACAGATCAATACTCAGAGAGCGGGGACTAAAGGTCACGCCGCAGCGGCTGGCAGTCTTTGAAGCCGTGGATCTGCTGCATGACCATCCTACTGCCGAGGAGGTCAGTCAATTCATAAGGAAAAAACATCCTGACATTGCAACGGGAACAGTGTATAAAACTCTTGACACTCTTGTTGAAAATGATATTCTCAAAAGGGTCAAGACCGAGCGCGGGCTGCTCCGCTATGATTCGGTCAGGGAGGTGCATCACCATCTCTACTGCACTAACTGTGACAGGATCGAAGATTACAGTGACAATGAACTTACGGAGATGCTCTACAGCTACTTTGAGAAGAAGCAGATACCCAATTTCCGGATCGAGGATATCAGGCTGCAGATAATGGGCGAATTCACTGACAAACGGGAGTCGGTAAGGAAAAAATGAAGAGGATCCTGCTGATATCCGGCGGCACAGCCTCCCTCATCATGGGGATTATCGGGATCTTCATCCCGGTGCTCCCCACCACGCCCTTCATGATACTCTCGGCAGGCTTATACGTAAAGAGCTCTCCGGCACTCTATAACCGGATTATCAACAGCCGCCTGACCTCCAGGTATATGACCCCGTCGTCAGGCAGGAGAGCCGGCATCACAGCACTGGCCATCATGTGGACAATGATCATTCTGACGGCTGTTTTCGTTGTCAACGCCACATGGCTCAGGATCCTGCTGGTAGCCGTCGGAGCCACGGGAACAGTATTCAAGATCAGATACTTTTTTAGAAAGAACAACAAACAGATAACTGGCAACCATTAAAAACAAATCAACATGGCGAAGAAGAAACTCACAACAGCAGCAGGCAGGCCATACTTCGAGAACGAAGACAGCATGACTGCAGGTCCGCGCGGACCGGTACTGTTGCAGGATTACTACCTGCACGAGAAACTGGCCCATTTCAATCGTGAGCGTATCCCCGAGAGGATCGTCCACGCCAAGGGTACCGGAGCCTTCGGCACATTCACCGTCACAGGCAACATTACAAAGTACACCAAAGCTAAGTTGTTCAGTAAGGTTGGCAACAAATGCCGCGTACTGGTACGCTTCTCCACCGTCGGAGGGGAGAAGGGCAGCGCCGATACAGAACGAGACCCCCGCGGTTTCGCCGTCAAGTTCTATACGGAAGATGGTAACTGGGACCTGGTAGGCAACAACACCCCGGTCTTCTTTATCAAGGATGCAAAGAAATTCCCCGATTTTATCCACACCCAGAAGCGTGATCCGAAGACCAATCTCAAGAGCGCAAACATGATCTGGGACTACTGGAGCCTCAATCCTGAGAGTCTCCACCAGGTAATGATACTCTTCAGCGACAGGGGAACGCCTGACGGATACAGGTTCATGAACGGTTACGGCAGTCACACCTTTTCCATGTACAACAAAAAGAACGAGAGGGTGTGGGTCAAGTTCCATTTCAAGACCATGCAGGGTAACAGGACCCTTACCGGACCGCAGGCTGAGGAGCTCAGGGGCAAGGACCCCGACTATGCACAGCGTGACCTGGTCGAATCAATCGAAAAGAAAAACTTCCCGAAATGGAAGCTGATGATACAGGTGATGACCGATGAGCAGGCCGGTAAATTCAAGTGGAATCCGTTCGACCTGACAAAGGTGTGGCCACACAAGGATTATCCACTGATCGAAGCCGGCATCATGGAACTGAATGAGATTCCCTCGAACTATTTTGCCGAGGTTGAACAGGCCGCCTTCGCCCCCTCCAACACTGTCAACGGCATAGGCCTCTCTCCTGACAAGATGCTTCAGGGCAGAATACTGGCCTATCCAGATGCCCACCGCTACAGGCTCGGGGCCAACTACGAACAGATACCTGTAAACAGGCCAATCACGCCGGTCCATAACCATCAGCGCGACGGCTTCATGGCCATCGACGGCAATGGCGGCTCAGCCCCCAACTACTATCCCAACAGCTTTGATGACATAGAGGCAGACAGGGAATACAGGGAGCATCCTATGGAGCTTGGGTCAGTTGTGGCCGACTACTGGGACCGCAACAAGAATGACAACGACCACTACTCACAGGCAGGAGCGCTCTTCAGGAAAGTCATGACTGACAGGGAGCGCGCCAACACCATTGCAAACTTTGTAGCCTCCATGAGGGGTATTACAGGCCCCAAAAGGAAAGAGATACTGATACGTCAGCTTGACCATTTCCATAAGGCCGACAAGGAACTTGCGATTAAAGTGGCGGAAGGACTGGGAATCAAGTGGCCCCCATCTAAAAAGTAATACACATAAAATCAATCAATTAATAAACTTAACAATATCATCTATTATGGCACAAATTGGAAGATCAATTGTGAAAATGGACGTTGATAAACTTATCAACCTCCTGAATAAGGCACTGGCAGACGAGTGGCTGGCTTACTATCAGTACTGGATCGGCGCAAAAGTGGTGAAGGGACCCATGAAGGACGCGGTCATCGCCGAACTTGAGCTTCATGCTACCGAGGAGCTCTCACATGCACTCCTTCTGGTCGGCAGGATCGTTCAGCTCGGCGGAACCCCGGTACTGACTACCGACGAATGGACAAAAATAACCAACTGCGGCTATGAGTCGCCTGAAGACCCATTCGTTTCAGTCATTCTTGATCAGAACATCAAGGGAGAACAGTGTGCAATAAAGGTCTACAGCGAGCTTCTGGATCTTACCAGGGTAGGTGACCCCGTTACCTACGATGTGATACTTCAGATACTCAAGGATGAAGTTGAACACGAGGAGGACCTCGTAGCCCTTAAGGAGGACTTTGATCTGATGATCGAAAGGAGAAAATAGCGTGACAGTGCGGCCCGGATTCGTAGGGGCGATCCGCCTCTCTGAAAAGTAGCGGTGACCATCAGCTATGACCGGGAGCCTTAATCTGCACAAGGCACCGCCCGCGATAGAATTTGAACTTTTAGGATGAGAATACTCAATCAAACAGTAACAAACAAATAAATAAATCAAATCATTATGGAAGAAAAAACTTTTGCAATGCCTCGTATTGGCGACAAGGCCCCGGAATTCAAGGCAGTGACCACCCAGGGTGAGATCAATTTCCCGGGCGATTATTCAGGAAGCTGGGTGATCCTCTTCAGCCATCCGGCTGACTTCACCCCTGTCTGTACCTCTGAATTCATGACTTTTGCCTCGATGGCAGACAGATTCGAAAAGGCCAACACGAAGCTCGTGGGCCTCTCTGTCGACGGTCTCTACAGCCATATCGCATGGCTGCGTACCATCAAGGAGAAGATCGAGTATAAGGGTATGAAGGATGTTGAGGTGAAGTTCCCTCTCATTGAAGACATTACCATGGAGGTTGCCGGCAAGTACGGTATGATGATGCCCGGTGAAAGCAACACCAAGGCTGTCAGGGCTGTCTTTGTCATTGACCCCAAAGGGATCATCCGTACTATCATCTATTATCCGCTCAGTATGGGCCGCAACTTCGAGGAGCTTTACAGGGTTATCATCGCGCTCCAGACCGCCGATGCCTTCTCAATTGCCACTCCTGCCGACTGGCAGCCGGGCGACGATGTGATCGTCCCCACAGCCGGATCATGCGGCGTGGCCAAAGAGCGTATGGAGAGCAAGGAGGAGATGAAGTGCTACGACTGGTTCTTCTGTACCAAGCCGCTTGACAAGCAGAAAGTACTGGATACGATACTGAAGAAATAACAACTTCTTCAGTGAATTGATCAGGGGTAAAGACGTATCATCAGATGCGTCTTTACTTTTTCCTTATCTCAGTATGACTGCAGATGAACGTTACGGACAGCCCGGCCCGAGGGTTCATTCTGGTTCCTGAAGGTCTCGTCCCAGGCCAGCGCCTCTGCACTGCTGCAAGCCACTGACGGTGCCGACGGCACCGTACGGGCAGCGGTCTCGGAAGGAAAATGATCTGTAAAGATTGACCGGTAGTAATACTCCTCCTTCGTAAGCGGTGTGTTTACCGGAAACCGGTATCCCGCAGTGGCCATCATCTCATCAGTCACCCGCTGTGAGGTGAGTTCCCTCAGAGTGTCAATCCAGTTATATCCCACACCATCAGAGAACTGCTCCTTCTGTCTCCATACAACCTCTTGCGGCAGGTAATCCTCGAAAGCCTTGCGGATGATCCACTTCTCCATCCTGCCGTTACCCGTCATCTTATCCGCAGGGTTCATTCGCATCGCTACATCAAGGAACTCCTTATCCAGAAAGGGCACACGGCACTCCACGCCCCAGGCTGCCAGCGACTTGTTAGCCCTGAGACAGTCGTACAGGTGCAGCCTGCTTATCTTGCGCACCGTCTCTTCATGCAGCTCACGAGGCCCCGGCGCCCTGTGGAAATAAAGGTATCCGCCAAAAACCTCGTCGGCACCCTCGCCCGATAACACCATCTTCACGCCCATTGACTTTATCACCCTTGCCATCAGGTACATCGGGGTAGAGGCCCTGACAGTGGTGACATCATAGGTCTCGAGATAATAGATCACATCACGGACGGCATCCAGACCCTCCTGCACCGTTATGCTTATCTCATGATGCACCGTTCCTATATGATCTGCAACCTTGCGGGCAGCGGCCAGATCCGGCGACCCCTCCAGCCCGATGGCAAAAGAGTGGAGCTGCGGCCACCAGGCCTCCGCCTG